>DASWUW010000788.1:0-11335 GCA_036406335.1 Trebonia sp. | reverse complement strand
TCGGGCTTGTCGTAGTCGGCGTCGGGGTCGGGGTCGGCATCGTAGTCGAGCAGCTGGGTGCGGCGATGAAGTCGTCGTCGAGGGTCACGGCCCCGTTACGGGCTAGCGCGCGTCCGGCGATGGTGTCGCCGGTGTCCACGGAGATTGACGTCAGGGCAAGGATGCTGCCCGCAAAGGTGGAATTCGTCCCGAGGGTGGCAGAACTGCCCACTTGCCAGAACACGTTGCAGGCCTGGGCTCCGTTGGTAAGGATGACTCGGCTGGCCGAGTCGGTGGTGAGCGTGGAGGGGACCTGAAAGATGAAGACCGCGGCTGGGTCGCCGCCCGCGTTCAGGGTTAGCGATCCGCCGACCTCCAGCGAGGACGAGGCCCGGTACACGCCGGGTGCGAGTGTCTGGCCAGCGCCGATGAAGGCCGGGACATTGGCTGTCGGACTGCGCCCGGCGGCATCGTTGTAGGCAGTGGTCAGGTCAGACTGGGCGCCTCCGGCGACGCCGTCGGCCTTGTGCACGGTGCCGTTGAGTACCAGGCCGGGCGGGAACCCGGTCACCGCCGTTCCCGGGCTCACGCCGAGGTTCCCACTGATGACGCTGAGGCCGGTGTTGGTGACCGTGCTCCCGGCCAGGACCGCGAAGCTGGCGGCCGTTCCGAGGCCCACCGGGGCTGTCGCGGCCAGGGCGGGCTGAGAGGCGATAAGTATGGCGATTGCGCCTGCTGCGGCTACGGGAACGACGGCCAGCCAGGCGGAGCCGGGCGGTCGGCGTGGGGCACGGCTGCCGATATCCGTCATATGCTATGCCTTTCTTTAATGCCGATCTCCGGAAATAAGGGGGCAGACCGGCCATGATGCGCTGGCACCTCGGCTGGCATGACAGATGCCGATTTAAGCGACCAGATGGGTTCCGGGGTCCAGAGATCTTTCATTTCCGTGAAACGCTACACGAATTCACCGTTGACGTACACGGGCACACCGCCCCCATCAGGTAAATTCTCCAGATCGTGCTGAGCAACCCGGACTTTAATCACATAATCCCATAAATTGTCTCTGACCTGCATGCTCAGCTGGACAGCTAAGTCAGGCGACGCCTACTCGATTCGATCCTTCCCTGCTATCATTCCGCAGGCAATCGTAAAGGCAAGAAACGTAGGCACCTGAACCGAGATGCCCGTTTCCGACGTGAAAAGCGGCACCCTATTCACTCATTGAAAGAGCTGCGAATGAGGCACGGCGGCCTTTGCCGTCCTATACGGAGGACCGTAAATGCGTGATCACTCCCGATTTGACTGGTCCGGCCGCGCCGCGGGAAGGGCAGTGGCCGTTACAGCCGCCATCGCCGCCCTGGCAACGGGCTGCGGTGCGGGGGCGGGGGCGGGGCCGCATGTAGCGGCGGGGCCCGTGGCGGGGGCGGGATCCCGTGCGGCGGCCCCGCCCTCGCCCGTCCAGCCCGTGAACGTATCCGCAGCGCAGCTGGCCCGGCTGCCGACGGCTACCACCTACGGGACGATGCCGACCGCGCCAGTGGACCCGGCCCCGTTCGCGCCAGAGACGGGGATCGTGCTGCACCCGGAAACGACGCGCGTGGTTTACACCCGCCCGGGCGGGCCGCCGTTGGCAGCGCTACCCGCTACGCAGCTCGGCAGCCCGACCTGGGTCCCGGTCGTGCAGTCCCAGCCGGGATGGGACCGGGTGCTGCTCCCGGCCCGGCCGAACCGGTCCACCGGCTGGATCTACCTCGGCGGCGAAGGGCTGCAGACCGCCTACAGTTCCTACCAGGTACTGATCAATCTGGCCGCCCGGCGGCTGACCATCCTCGACGCCGGGCACAGGCTGGGATCATGGGCGGTGGCCGACGGCACCGCGAGCACGCCCACCCCCACCGGGCGGACGTTCCTGCTCGCCTCGCTGGCGCCCCGCCACCCGACCTACAGCCCGCTGATCCTGCCGCTCGGAGCGCACTCCGACACGCTGACCACTTACGGCGGCGGCCCTGGCACTGTCGGACTGCACGGCTGGCCGGACCCGGCTGTATTCGGCCACGCGGACAGCCACGGCTGCGTCCGGGTTCCCTCCGCAGCGCTGCGCACACTGTCCCGGATCCCCCTCGGAAGCCCGGTTATGATCACCAGCTAGCCCGCCGGGCCGGGACAGGATGCGAGGAAACACCTGGGCGATCTCGGCCACCGACGCCTGCGCCGGGACGGGGCGAGTGGCGCGGTGACGGCCGTAAATCCGGCGGTAATTGGCCTCTTACGGGACGCCGAGGGTCAGGTAGGCGAGGCCGAAGATGCCGCGGTGGCCGCGCAGCCAGATGCCCCGGCCTGACCGAGCTCGGCTCGGACCCGACCGGGAAGGATTAGCAGTCATCGCCTGCGCCGGAACCAGAGGATCGCGACAACGATCGCTACCAGCACTATCAGCCCCACCAACGCCGTGGTGGACTTGTGCGCCGGAGTGGACGGGGACTTGTATCCGGCCGCGAGGCACTGGCGAGGAGCGGTTACACCAACGCTGAACCGGACGTCGAAGTGGGTCTTGCCGGCCGTCAAGATCACGTAATCTTCCCCCTGAGCTGCGGGCGACGGAACCACCAGGGTCAGGGGGACGTTCGCCGATTTCCCGGCGGGGATGGTCACCGGGGACACTTTCAGCCACGTCGCGGCAGCTTCCGGATTGACCGAGTACGAGACCTGCGCCGGCGAATTTCCCGTGTTGCTTAGGTGCAAGGGAGTCATTGGGTAGCTGTGCCCGGGGGAGGCCGAGCCCCCGATGCAGATCAAAGGGTTCACGTTTTTCGCGGTCACTACCCGTCCGTTCTCCAGACTTATCCCGAGCTGTCCGCTACGCACCGGAAACCTCATACTGCCTGTCCAACGCGACCTTGCCTAAACCACTATCCGGCACCGCCGGGCCAGACAGGAGGTCCGGCCGGCTAGACGTGCTCCATGATGATCACGCCGAGGGTGCGCGGCTCCAGGGCGTCGAAGACGTGCGGGACGTCACCCGGGTAGCGGAGGTAGTCGCCGGGGCCGAGCTCGACCGGCTCCCCCGCTGGTCCGGCCAGGACGCGGCCGGTGCCGAGGATGAGGTGCTCGACCGTGCCCGGAGTGTGCGGGCGGGCCTGGTGCCCGGTACCCGGCTCGGCGCCGACCCGGTAGACGTCGCGGCGGGCGCCGGGCGGGCAGGAGGCGAGCATCGCCGCCTCGTAGGGATCACGTTCGGCGTGCATGACCACCCCCTCCCCCGCGCGGATGACCTTGACGTCACTCCGGGGCGGGTCGATGAGGCGGCTGAGCGGAACGCCGAGCGCGGTTCCCAGCGCCCACAGAGTCTCCAGCGACGGGTTGCCGGTACCGCTCTCCAGCTGCGACAGGGTCGACTTGGCGATGCCGGCCCGCCGGGCCAGCTCGGTCAGCGACAGGGCGGCGCGGGCGCGCTCCCGCCGCAGCGACAGCGACACCAGCGCGACCACGTCGGCTGAGGTGCCCGAGACACCGGGGGTTTCCGGGATACCTGCTTCTGCCACGGGTTCGCTCCAGACTCCGCTTCGTTCGATTTGACGAACAGGCCGTACTGCGTTCAATATCGAACATGCGGATTCTATGGCGAACTGCCGCTTCGAGCCGGCCGCGGGCCGCCGGGCTGCCGCGGGATACCGGGCCGCTGCGGGATGCCAGGCTGCTGCGGGATGCCAGGCTGCTGCGGGATGTGGCCCTGGTGTGCCTGGCCGACGGGATCGTCGGCGTGTCGTTCGGCGCGACCTCGGTGGCGGGCGGCCTGGCCTGGTGGGTGCCGGTGGCACTCTCACTGCTGGTCTTCGCGGGCGGGTCGCAGATCGCGGCGGCCGGGGTCGTCCTGGCGGGCGGGTCGCCGGTGGCCGCGGTGGCCGCGGGCGCGGTGCTGAACACCCGCCTGTTCCCTTACGGGCTCGCGGTCGCGGACGTCGTTCGGCCCGCCGGCGCGGATGTCGCCCGGCCCGCCAGAGCACGGTGGGCGCGGGCACTGCGCCAGCTCGCGGGAACGCACCTGATCACCGACGAGTCCGTCGCCTTCGCGCTGCGTCAGCGTGACCCGGCCCGGCGCCGGGCCGCCTTCTGGGCCTGCGGCGCCGGGCTGTTCGCCGTCTGGAACCTGACGGTGCTGCTCGGGGTGCTCGGGGTGCTCGCCGGGTCGGCGATCAAGGACACGAACGCGCTGGGGCTCGACGCCACCTTCCCCGCGGTAATGCTCGCGCTGGCCCTGCCGACGCTCAACTCCCGGTCGATCCGGGTCGCCGCCGGGACCGGGGCGGTGCTCGCGGTGGCGCTCACCCCGGTCCTGCCCGCCGGGCTCCCGCTGCTGGCCGCACTGGGCGGTCTCGGCACCCGCTGGGGCGGCTGGCGTCATGGGCGGGGAGGCCCGCGATGATGCCGATGACCGCCATCGTGGCGCTGGCCGCGCTGACCTACGGGTTCCGGCTCGCGGGACCGCTGCTGCGGGGCCGGGTGGCCGTGCCCGCCGCCGCGGAGCGGCTGTTCGCCGATGCGGCGGCCGTGCTGCTGATCGCGCTCGCGGCCACGTCCGCGCTGACCGCCGGGCACGGTTTCGCCGGGTGGGCCCGGCCGGCCGGGGTGCTAGCGGGCGGGGTGCTGGCCGCCCGGCGGGCGCCGTTTCCGGTCGTGGTGGTCACTGCCGCCGGGGTGACGGCGCTGCTTCGCCTGGCCGGACTCGACTGAGCGGGCCGGCAACCGGTCAGGATTGAAGAAGCCCGCCGGGTAGCCGCGCTCCTACGCTCTCAGTACGACGAAAAAGGAGCACCCCATGAAAACGATGACCTGTCAGCAGCTGGGCGGTCCCTGCGATCTCCAGCTGCGGGGAGATACCGCCGACGCGATGCCGGGCTGCCCGTCAGCTAGCGGCCGGGCCGGGCTCAGGTGTAGCCGGCCGCCTGCAGGGTGAAGAGTTCGGCGTAGCGGCCGCCCCGGGACAGCAGTTCCTCGTGGGTGCCGGACTCGGCCGCGTGCCCTTCCTCCAGGTAGATGATCAGGTCAGCCATGCGGACGGTGGCGAAGCGGTGCGAGACCAGCAGGGTGATCGTGCCTGAGGTGGCCGCGTAGGCCGCGGCCGCCGACGCGTAGCGCTCGAAGAGGGCATGTTCGGCGTGGGCGTCGAGGGAGGCGGTCGGCTCATCCAGCACCACCAGCAAGGGAGCGGGTGAGCGCATGGCCCGGCCCAGGGCCAGCTTCTGCCACTGTCCCCCGGAGAGGTTGTGGCCGCTGGTGTACGGGCCGCCGACGTAGGTGGCCAGGCCGTCGGGGAGCTGGGAGACCAGGCCGGCCGAGCCGGCCTGGTCGAGTGCGGCCAGCGCGAGCGGCTCGGAGTCGAGGTCCGGCAGGTCGGCCACGCCCACCGCCTGTACCGCGGGCAGGCTGAACCGGGCGAAGTCCTGGAACGCCGCCGTGCACCGCGACCGCCAGGACTCCGGCGCGATCGACGCCAGCGGAACGTCATCGACCGTGATCGCGCCGGAGGTCGGCCGGTACAGGCCGAGCAGCAGCTTCACCAGCGTCGTCTTGCCCGAGCCGTTCTCCCCCACGATCGCCACCGTCGCCCCGGCGGGCAGCGTGAGGTCGAGCGCGGAAAGCACCGCCCGCTGCGTACCCGGGTAGGCAAACGACAGGTTACGCAGCGAGATCCCGGAACTCAGGCGGTCCGGGGCCGGACTGGTGCCGGCCGCGGCGACCGCGGCCGCGTGGTGGTCTTCCAGCCACAGCAGCCGGTCGGCGGTCGCCAGGGTGGCGATCATCCCGGCCGAGCCGGACGCGGCCGAGGCGAGCTGGGCGCGGGAGCGGCGGATCAGCGAAACGGTCATCAGCACGGTGCCGAGGGAAATCGCGCCGTCGGACGCGCGGATGACGACGAACGCGATCGCAGCCATCAGGGCCGCCGCGTACAGCAGCCAGCCGGCCGACGCGACGGCGAGCACCTGGCGCGCCTCGCGTCCCGTCCGCCGGTCGAGCGCGCCGGTCAGCGACGCGTGCAGCGACTTCAGCCGGGGGGCGAGGCCGTAGGAGCGCAGCTCGCCCGCGGCGGACGCGCTGGCGGACAGGTCGAAGATCATCCCGGCGAGGCGGCGGTCCGCCGCCATGGCGTCCGCGGAGCGCCTGGTGATCCGCTTCGCCACCCGGTCGGCGACCAGCGGCGGCACCGCCGACACCGGAAGCAGCAGCAGCCAGGGAGACACCGAGCCGAGCAGCACCAGCAGCGCGATGATGCGCGCGGCGGACGAGACATTAGACAGGATCTGCCGGGGCGCGGAGGCAAGCTGGCGGCGGCCCGAGTTGAGCTGCTCGACCTGGGCCAGGTAGTCGGGCCGCTCCAGGTGTTCCAGGGTCGGCACCCCGCTGATCAGCTCGATCATCCGGCCGGTGCGGTAGACGGCGATCCGGTCCGACAGCGCCATCGCCTCGGTGGCGCCGATACCGGTCAGCAGCCAGGCCAGGCCGAGCAGCGCCGCGACCACGGCCACGCCCTCTGCCACCTCGGTCGCGCTGCCGCTGAGGGCCCCGTCGGCCAGCAGCCGGTAGCCGAGCGGGTAGCAGGTGCCGGCCACTGAGCCGAGGACCAGCAGCACGGTGACCAGGGCCATCCAGGCGGGGGCGGCGCGGAAGCCGTCGAAGAACAAGACGGTGGCGAGGCGGGACAGCCGCCGGGGGGAAGCGTGTGCTTCGGACGGCCCGGGCTGGCTCACTGGGCGAACCTCGCCGCCTGCAGCCGGTACAGCTCGGCGTAGGCGCCGCCCGCGGCTACCAGGTCGTCGTGGCCGCCGCTCTCGGTGATCACGCCGTCGTCGAGGACGTAGATGCGGTCCGCCTTGCGGACCCCGGCGAACCGGTGCGAGATCACCAGCGTGGTCAGGCCCGCCGTGATCTCGTGAAACTGCTGGTAGAAGCGGGCTTCGGCCCGGACGTCGAGCGCCGCGGCCGGCTCGTCGAGCACCAGCACGCGCGCGCCGTGGAACGTCGCGAACAGGGCGCGGGCCAGCGCCAGCCGCTGCCACTGGCCGCCGGACAGCTCGGTGCCGCCGGGCAGCTCGCGCGCCAGCACCGTGTCCCACTGCTGCGGCAGTCCGTCGACGACGGAGGAGAAACCGGACAGCTTCGCCGCCCGCAGCACGCCGTCCCGGTCGCCGGCGTGCTCGAGGGCCCCGAACGCGACGTTGTCGTAGGCCGACAGCGGGTAGCGCACCGGGTCCTGGGGCATCAGGGCGACGGTGCGCTGCCAGCGTCCCGGGTCCAGGTTCCGGATATCCGTTCCGTCGACCGTGATCCGGCCCCCGGTGGGGTCGCGCAGCCGGGCCAGCAGCGAGACCAGCGTCGATTTGCCCGCGCCGTTGACCCCGACCAGCGCGGTGGACGTGCCCGCCCGCAGCTCGAGGTCGACCCCGGCCAGTACTTCGGCCGGTGAGGCCGAAGGGGTTGAAGGGGCTTGGGCGCCGGCGGCGGACGGGCGGCCGGGGGTGGCGGTGACCGCCGGGTAGTGAAACCGGACCGATTCGAACCGGACCGCGTCCCGGGGGGCGCCGTCCGGGTCCCGGGCGCCGTCCAGCTCGGAAGGCGGCCGGAGATCCCGCTCCAGGCGATCGGCGTCCGGCAGCCCGAACAATGTCCAGGCCAGGGTGATGTCGCTGAATGACACGTTGCCGGCGCTGGCGGTGACCGCCAGCATGGGCAGCATGATCGCCAGCGAGCGGGGGCCGATCTGGTGGGTGCGGGCCGCGTCGGTGATCGTGTATACGGCCAGCGCGTAGCCGCCCAGGACGACGACGAAGCAGACGGCGGCCCGCCGGTGCAGCCCGCGCAGGCCTGCGTGGCCGGCCCGGATCGACTCGGTGAAGTGGGCCGCGTAGCGGCCGGCGAAGAACCGGCCGAGGCCGAAGACCCGGACCTCCTTGGCGTCCCGGGCTTTGGAGCCGACCCCGGTGTAATACCAGGCGCGGCGCATCTCGGCCGTCTGGCCGCGCATGTCGACCGCCTGCTTGAGCACCGACTGCAGGATCACCCGGCGGACGATGAGCCACATGATCAGCAGGAGCAGCCCCAGCCACCAGAAGTAGGCGGCGATCACCGCGCAGCCGAAGACGCCGGACAGCCGATCCGCGACCGTGCCGATCCAGGTCACCGGCGCGTCGCCGGGGAAGAAACCGGTGAGCGAGCCTTCGGCCGAGGCCAGCCGGTCGAGGGTCTCGGCGTCCTCCAGGTGCCCGACCCCGGCCGGCCCGGTGACCGCGGTGAGCAGCCGGGCCTGGAGCTGGCCGGTGATCCGCTGGCGGGCGACGGTACCGAGCGCGCCGCCGACGGGATCGAGGATGAGCGAGAACGCGTACAGCAGGGCCGCGATGACGAGCGCGGTGATCAGCCGGTGCCCGGCAGCCGAGGCCAGGCCGCCGGCGATCGCGGCCGGGACCGCGCCCACCACGTAGCCGAGCGCGCCGATGACCAGCGGCCCGTCCAGGACGTCAAGAGCCGCCCAGATCAGGACGGCGACGCCGAGCGGCTTACTCGACCCCCACAGCAGCCGCCAGGACTGCCGTCCGCTCAGCTTGCTGCCGGCGGTGACCCGATGCGCGAGGGCGGCGACCACGACTGGCACACTACCGGGCGGCTACGACAGTCGGAAAAACAGCGGGGCGCCGAACGCTGGCGCGGTTCTGTCTTCCGGGCCGCGGTTCTGTCTTCCGGGCCGCGGCTCTGTCTTCCGGGACCCGGCTTACCGCTGGGCGGAGTCACGCGCCGTTCGGGCTGATCCGGATGTTTACTCCTGGTCGTCTCCGGTGGCCGGTTCCGGGATGGCCTGCTGGAAGGCGACCACGTTGTACTCGGTCAGGCGCCAGTGGCCGTCCCGGAGTTCGATGACCGACCAGGAGCAGTTGACCAGGGAGCCGAGGGTAGCGATGCCTTCTGCGGGCAGGCCGAGGATCCGCTCGATCCCCAGCCGGAGCGCCGCCCCGTGGCCGACCAGGACCGCTAGCTGGCCGGCCTCCAGGGTGTCCGCGATCCGGGTGAACGCGCCCGCCACCCGGTCCGCGACGACGGCCGTGGCCTCGCCGTTGGGCGGGTTCCAGGTGGCCCGTTCGGCCGGGTAACGCTCGCGGATCTCCGCGTCGGCCAGGCCTTCCCAGTCACCGCCGAACCGCTCGCGCAGGTCCTTGTCCAGGGTGACCGGCAAACCGGTGAGCCGGGCCAGCGGCGCGGCGGTCTGCTGGGCCCGGGTCAGGTCGGAGGCGAAGAGGGCAGCCGGCCGCAAAGTGGCGAGCCGCCGGGCGGCGTACTCGGCCTGCGCGTGCCCGGTCTGGTCGAGCGGGATATCGGTCTGCCCCTGAAAGCGGTGCTCGACGTTCCAGGTCGTCTGGCCGTGCCGCCACAGCACCAGCCGACGGCCGCCGGTCAGAGCCGGTTCCCGTTGCCGGCCGGGTTGCCTGCGAGGGCCGCGGCGGGCAGCGGGATCACCGGGCAGTCCTTCCAGATGCGCTCGAGGGAGTAGAAGACGCGCTCGTCGGAGCTCTGCACGTGGACCACGAGGTCGTTGTAGTCGAGCAGGACCCAGCGGCCCTCGCGCTCGCCCTCTCTCCTGACCAGGTTCGCACCCGCCTGCTTGAGCTTGAGCTCTACCTCGTCGATGATCGCGTGGACCTGCCGGTCGTTGGCTCCGGAGCAGAGCAGGAACGCGTCGGCGATCGCGAGCTGGTCGCTGACGTCGTAGGCGACGATCTCGCTGCCCAGCTTCTCGGCCGCGGCGAGCGCGGCGATCTCGGTGAGCTCGATGGCCCTCGGGGTGGCAGTCACGTGGCTGGCTCGACCTCCTCAGTCGGGGATACTTACCGGGCTAGTTTCTCATGCTTACGCAAGCGGGATCGCTTGCGACGCCTGCGCCGGCATGCGCGCGTAAAGACCGCGCTTGGCGATGTACTGCACGACGCCGTCGGGGACCAGGTACCAAAGCGGCTCGCCGGCGGTGACCCGGTGGCGGCACTCGCTGCTGGAGATGGCCAGGGCGGGGATCTCGACCAGGGAGACCTTGCCGTCGGGCAGTCCCTGACCGGTGAGCCGGTGCCCCGGCCTGGTGCAGCCGACGAAGTGCGCGAGGCCGAATAGCGAGTCGACGTCGTGCCAGGTCAGGATGTTCGCCAGCGCGTCCGCGCCGGTGATGAAGTACAGGTCGGTGTCCGGCCCGCTGGCCTGCTTCAGGTCTTTCAGGGTGTCAATGGTGTAGGTGGGGCCCGGACGGTCGATATCGACCCGGCTGACGGAGAACCTCGGGTTGGAGGCGGTGGCGATCACCGTCATCAGGTAGCGGTCCTCGGCGCTCGACACCACCCGGTCGCTCTTCTGGTACGGCTGGCCGGTAGGCACGAAGATGACTTCGTCCAGGGCGAAGATGTGCGCCACCTCGCTGCCGGCCACCAGGTGGCCGTGGTGAACCGGGTCAAAGGTACCGCCCATCACGCCGACCCGTCTGCGCCGGTTGCCCAACTCCGTCTCCTTCACTCACTGCTGTCGAGATGCTATAGGGCTGGCCGGCCCGAAAATGTTCCGTGACCCGCCGGGTTACACCGTCCGGGCGATGCGTTCCGGTCCCGGGTAGGGCTACCATTCGAGATATGACTTCAGTGCCTGATCGTGCCCGAGTCCGGCTCACCGGCATCTCGTCGCGCGCCTACGAGCACCCGGCTGACCGCTCCGCGCTGGTCGCGCTGCGCAAGCTGAGTGGGTTCGACGTGCTGCTGAGCAAGCTCTTCGGCCTCATCAACGAACGTGCCTTGCGGCTGACCTTCCTGGCCGGCGCGGTCAAGGTTTCCGAGCGCCAGTTCCCGCATATCTACGCGCTGGTGCGGGACGGCTCCTACATCCTCGACCTGCCCGACATCCCCGAGTGCTACGTCATGCAGTCGCCGATCGTCAACGCCATGGCGATCGGGCGCGACCGGCCGTTCGTGGTGCTGACCACCGGCCTGGTGAACATGCACGACGAAGAGGAGCTGCGCTTTGTCGTCGGGCACGAGCTAGGGCACATCCTGTCCGGGCACGCGGTCTACCGGACGATGATGCTGATCCTCATCCAGCTGGCCCAGCGGATCGCCTGGATGCCGCTCGGGTACCTGGGGCTGCGCGGCATCATCTGGGGCCTGGAAGAGTGGTTCCGCAAGTCGGAGATGTCCTGCGACCGGGCGGGCCTGCTGGCCGGCCAGGACGTGGACGCGGCCCGGCGGTCGCTGATGAAGCTGGCCGGCGGCCCGAACATGTCCGAGCTGAACCCGGACGCGTTCCGCGAGCAGGCGCACGAGTACGACGCGGTGCC
>DASWUW010000787.1:0-8595 GCA_036406335.1 Trebonia sp. | reverse complement strand
GCCGTTTCCCGCGCCCCGCAGGGCGCGGGCTGCCTTCAGTTGCCCCGGACACAGGGTGGCGGCCAGGAATGAGACGGCGGTTAACGATCAAGATCACGAATTGATCACGCCTCAGGGCTTGGCGGCGGCGGCCTTTCGTCGTAGAAAGGTCCCACGGACTGGGAGAACGTCCGAGGCACGGCAATCAGGTACCCACGCGCGACCAGCCGCGAGAGGCGTGTCTGGCCAGGCCACAGCGGCCGAGGCGACAATTTACGAGGTACACGCTTGTTAGCCAGATTGTCCTGCATACGGCGACGGCACCCCGAACGGGGCGCCGTTCGCACTTTCTGAGTACCTCGACGCGGGCGGGATGTCCGCGCTCCGCTGAATCGCGGGCGCTAGCCTTGAACCACGCCGGGCGGCGCATGCTGGCCGTAGCGAGGATTCGGGGAGGAATGCGATGGTCCGCAGCGGACGATCGGACGGCGCGGACAGCCAGCAGTCGCTGGGCGATCTCGTCGCACTGGCCGCGAAGGACGTCTCAGCACTCGTCCGGGCCGAGATCAGCCTCGCCAAGAGTGAGCTCAAGCTGGACGCCCGGCGGATCGGCATCGCCGCCGCGCTCGCCGTCGTGGGCCTGTTCGTAGGCTGCCTGCTGGTCGTCCTGCTCTGCTTCGCCTTCGCCTACGGGCTGGTGGCCGCCGGGATCTGGGTATGGGCCGCGTTCCTGATCGTGGCGGGCACGTGCCTGCTGCTCATCGCGCTCGCCGGGCTGATCGCCTTCGGCCGGATCCGCAAGGTGACCGGTATGAAGATGACCAGGAAGACCGTGATGGACGACATCGGCATGCTCCGCCGGAGTGACCCGGACGCGAACGGTTCCGGGTCCGCCGCGAGCCCCGAGGTCGCCGCGGGAACGCGCGCCGCGGCTGAGATACCGCCCGCGCGGCACTAACCGCGGCGTCAGTATGGCGGCCGAGCCTGTTATCCAGATCAGCGGTCCCTGGGCGCACCGTTCGGTGAGCGCCAACGGCGTCCGTTTTCACAGTGCCAGCATGGGCGACGGGCCCCTGGTGCTGCTGCTGCACGGTTTCCCCGAGTTCTGGTGGGCATGGCGGCATCAGCTGGTCACGCTGGCCGCCGCCGGCTACCGTGCGGTCGCGGTCGACCTGCGCGGTTACGGCGGGAGCGACAAGCCGCCCCGGGGCTACGACCTGATCACCGCCGCGGCCGATGTCGCCGGGCTGATCCGCGCGCTCGGCGAGGCCAACGCGACCGTGGTCGGCCACGACTGGGGCGGGCTGGCCGCCTGGTCGCTGGCCGCCTATTTCCCCAAGGCGGTGCGCCGGCTCGCCGTGGTCTCGGTGCCCCACCCGCTGCAGCTGCGCGCGCGCGTACTGTCCAGCCCGCTGCGGATCTCCCGGTCGCCGGCCGAGCCGGACGGCCCGGCCCGGCGCGGCGGCTACCCGCTGGCCTTCCAGGTCCCGATGTTCCCCGAACGGCAGCTGGTCCGCGACGGCGGGGCGCTCGTGGGGTCGATCCTGGCGTCCTGGTCGGCCCCCGGGTGGCCGGACCAGGAGACCGCGCGGACCTACCAGCGCGCGATCCGTATTCCGCCGGTGGCGCACACCTCGCTCGAGTACCCGCGCTGGTTCGTCCGGTCCACCTTCCGCCCCGACGGCCTGCGCTACGCCCGCCAGATGCGCACTCCGGTCGCCGTGCCGGTCCTGCAGCTGCACGGCGCCGCTGACTCCTGTATCCCGCCGCAGTCGGCCCGGGGGGCCGGCCGGTACGTGGAGGGACCCTACCGGTGGAAGGTCATCGAGGGGGCGGGCCACTTCCCGCACGAGGAACGGCCGGAGGCCTTCGACACCGAGCTCCTCGGCTGGCTGGCTGACCCCGAGCCGGACCGGTGACCGGGGGGGCGGCCCGCGACCGGGATCCGGCCGGGCGGGCCCGTAACGCCCGGCCCCGGGACGGGCTCGGACGGCCGCTCGACCGGTCCGTCCCGGACGACGGGCCCCGCATTCCCGACGACCTGGTCGTCTCGGCCGCCGAGGCGGCCGAACTGGGCGCCCGGCTGCTCGCCGAGGGCCGCCCGTTCCACGCGCACGAGGTTTTCGAGGCGGCCTGGAAGACAGCGCCGGAACCGGACCGCGAGCTGTGGCGCGGCCTGGCCCAGATCGCGGTCGGCCTCACCCACGCCCGCCGCGGCAACGCCAGCGGCGCCGTCGCGCTGCTGCGCCGGGGAGCCGGTCACGTCGCGGGCTTCGCGGGCGCCGCCCGCGAGGTCGACGCGGGCCTGGTAGCCGCCCAGGCGACGGACATCGCGCTCCGGATCGACCGGGACGGGCTGGCCGGGGTGGGAGAAGCGGACCTGCGGGTCCGGCTGCAGCCCTAGGGTTTTAGTCGCACCCTTCGGTGGACGTCTGGGTTTTCTGGCTGGAGCCGGCGTGCGCGTCGGCCGCGACCTCGCTGGCGGTCAGCGCGAACCCGGTATCCGAGGTATCGACCGCGGCCGCGAACACCACTCCGTAGACCTTCCCCGACGGGCTGAGCAGCGGTCCCCCGGAGTTGCCGGGCCTGACCTTGGCCCGGACCTCAAAGATCTGCCGGTCCACCTGACCGGTCTGGTAGATATCGGGCCCGACCGCGTTCTGGGTCCCGCCGATGCGGGCGGGATCGGCGGTGAAGGGGTTATTCAGCGGGTACCCGGCCACCACGGCGCTGTCGCCGCTCTGCGCCTGGGTGCTGAACTGCAGCGGGGTCAGTTTCAGACCGGGAACGTAGAGCACCGCGATGTCCACCTGGGGGTCGTACAGCACGACCCGCGCGGACCGGGTGGTTCCGTCCGGCAGGGTCACGATCAGGCCCTGGGTGACGCCCGCGACCACGTGGGCGTTGGTCATGATGTGCTGCGGGGCGTAGACGAAGCCCGACCCCTCGATGCTGCGGTCGCAGCTGGGTGCGGTGCCGTTCACCTTGAGGACCCGGGTGCGCGCGGCCCGGTAGCCGGGGCTGTTCAGCACCGCCGGGTCCGGCGCGCTGACCGCGAACAGGTGAGCCGCGCCGATACCGCTGAACACCTGCGGGAACGGGCCGCTGGCGAGCAGCCGCCGGAACTCGGAGAACATCGTCTTGGCCTGGGCCGGCATGACCTTGTCGATCGCGGCGAGCACGGCCGAGTTGTCGACCTGCTTGACCACCACGGGAAAGGACGAGGCGGTCAGCACCGAGGCGATGGCCCAGGCGATCAGCAGCATCGACAGCACGCTGACGGCCGATCCGCCGACCGAGTCCAGGGTGGTCGACGACGGGCTGGTCATCGCCTGCCGTACGTAGGCGCCGACCGAGGAGAAGATGAACTGGCCGGCGATCGCAAAGACGACCAGCAGGACAACCGCGATCACGTCCTGCTGGGTCTGGCCGCCGACGACGGCCCGGGATATCGCCGGGCCGAACTCCGCGCCGAGTACGGCTCCGCCGACGAAGCCGACAAAGCTGAGCGAGCCAACGATAAAGCCCTGCCGGTAGCCGGAGACCGCGAAGACGACGGCAATGACCAACAGGGCGACGTCAAGCAGATCACCGCGCACGGTGTCCAAGGTATCCGCTACCGGCCGATAACCGGGTGCCATCGGCGACCCGCGTCCGGGCGCGGCCCGGGTTACGCGGCGCCGAGGGGAAACTCGCGCACGGTGGCGGTGTCCCAGGGCTGCTCCCACCCGGCCAGGGCGAGCAGCCGGTCGGTAATCAGCGCGGTAAAACCCCAGATGACCATCGAGCCGACACGGAACGCGGGCCCGCTGCGCCCGCTGGGAAACCGCAGCGTGAACCGGTTCTCCGGATCGGCCAGGCGGTCCAGGCCGATCCGCTCCACCGCCGCGATCTCGCCGATGTCCACCGGCCGGACGGCGCTGGGCTCGCGCCACCAGGCGAGCACCGGGTTGACCCGGAACTGGCTGGCCGCGACGAACAGTTCGGGCAGCGTCGCCAGCACGTCGACCCCGGCCGGGTCGAGACCGGTCTCCTCGGCCGCCTCGCGCAGCGCCGCCGCGACCGGGCCCTCGTCGCTGTCCTCGATCTTGCCGCCGGGGAAGGCGGGCTGCCCGGCGTGCCGCCGCAGGCCCTCGTTCTTCTGGATGTAAAGCAGGTCCGGGCCGTCACTGCCCGCGCCGAACAGCACCAGGACGGCCGAGTGCCGCCCGCCCGCGGCGGGCGGGCGGATGACCCGCGGCACCTCCATCACCGCGGCCGCCGCGGCGAGCCGCCGCAGCCAGGGCGGGGCCTGGTCCCCCAGGCCGGCCTCAGCCTTCAGCCCGGGACCGGTCACGAGAAGGGCCCGGTCCGGACGAGCTTGGCCGCCGTCGCCGCGTCGGTGGGGCCGAGCCCGAACGACGGGCACCAGTCGGCCACCGGGCACGCTCCGCAGGCAGGCTTGCGGGCATGGCAGATACGGCGGCCGTGCCAGATCAGCCGGTGCGAGAGCAGCACCCAGTCCCGCTTCTCGATCAGCACGCCGACCTCGGCCTCGACCTTGACCGGGTCGTCGCTGGTGGTCCAGCCGAACCGGCGCGACAGCCGGCCGAAGTGGGTGTCCACGGTGATGCCGGGGATCCCGTACGCGTTGCCCAGGACTACGTTAGCGGTCTTGCGGCCGACGCCCGGGAGCGTGACCATCTCCTCCAGCGTGCGCGGGACCGCGCCGCCGAACCGCTCGACCAGCGCCGCCGACAGCCCCATGACGGACTTGGTCTTGGCGTTGAAGAACCCGGTCGGCCGTAGTATCTCGGCTACCTCCTCCGGGTTGGCGGCAGCCAGGTCGTCGGGCGCGGGGTACCTGGCGAACAGGGCGGGCGTGGTCAGGTTCACCCGCTTGTCCGTCGTCTGCGCGGACAGCACGGTGGAAACAAGAAGCTGAAACGGGTTCGCGAAGTCCAGCTCGCAGTGCGCCTCCGGGTACGTCTCCGCCAGTATCCGGTTGATTTTCCTGGCCCGGCGCACCAGGGCAGTATGCGTCTCGGGGGTCTTGACCGCCATGCGCTTTAGCGTACGGTGACCGGCGTACCCGCGCTGCCAGCGGGGAATCACCGGCCCGGGTTGTTGGCAGGCCACAGGTGAGAGCCGCCGGAGGGGTGGGCCGGGCGGTTGCCGCGGCCGGGGGGGCCGGAGTAGCACTAGAGGTATGCGTACCAGGGCAGCGATCATCAGAGAAGCGGGCAAGCCGTGGGAGATCACCGAGCTCGAGCTCGACGATCCCAAGGCGGGGGAAGTCCGGATCAAGTTCATGGCCTCGGGGATGTGCCACTCGGACGCCCATATTCAGACCGGTGACTCCACCGGGCGGCTGCCGATGGTCGGCGGCCACGAGGGAGCCGGCATCATCGAGGCCGTCGGGCCCGGCGTGACCCGCGTTCAGGTCGGCGACCACGTGGTCTGCTCGTTTATCCCCGCCTGCGGGATCTGCCGCTACTGCTCCACCGGGCGCCAGAACCTGTGCGACTGGGGCGCGCAGATGATGACCGGGATGCTCGCGGACGGCACCTTCCGCTTCCACACCGACGACGGCGCCGACCTCGGCGGCTTCTGCATGCTGGGCACGTTCGCCGAGCGGGCGGTGGTCTCGCAGAACTCCTGTGTCCCGATCCAGCAGCACATCCCGTTCGAGGTGGCCGCGCTGACCGGGTGCGGGGTGCCAACCGGCTGGGGTACCGCGGTCTACGCGGCGGGCGTGCGGGCCGGGCAGACCGTGGTGATCTTCGGCGCGGGCGGCGTGGGCGCCAACGCCGTGCAGGGCGCCGCGTACGCCGGCGCGGCGAACGTCATCGTGGTCGACCCGGTGGAGTTCAAGCGGAAGAACGCGCTCACGTTCGGCGCCACGCAGGTCTTCGCCACCGCCGCCGAGGCGCAGGAGGCGGTTAACGAGATCACCTGGGGCCAGCTCGCCGACCACGCGCTCATCACCATCGGGGTGCTGAACGCGGAGGTGGTCGACCAGGCCGCCGCGATCGTCGGCAAGGGCGCCCAGGTGACGATCACCTCCGTCGGCAAGTCGGCCGACAAGCAGATCCACCTGGCCGCCAACGGCGCCGTGGTCGGCTGGCAGCGCAACATCCAGGGCCATGTCTTCGGCATGTGCAACCCGCTCAACGACATCCCGCGACTGCTCCGCCTGTACCAGGCCGGCCAGCTCAAGCTGGACGAGCTCATCACCCGCCGCTACACCCTGGACGAGGTCAACCAGGGCTACCAGGACCTGGCGGACGGCAAGCTGATCCGCGGCGTGATCAACCACCCGGCCTAGCCGCGGGCAGCCGCGGCGGCTGGTTGGATGGGGACATGAGCCTGCCGCTGACCCACTACCCCGCGCTGTCCCGGCCCGACCTGCTCGCGGTGCCGGTCGCGGCGGCGCTGCGCGTGCTGCCGGGGGCAGACCAGGTGCGGGTGGCCGCGATCGACCCGGCGCTGGCGGACACCGCGCAGTTCTGCGCGACCTACGGCGTCGCGCTGGAGGCGAGCGCCAACTGCGTGATCATCGCGGCCCGCCGCGGCGGCGACGTGACCTACGCCGCCTGCATGATCGCCGCCACCACCCGGGCCAGCGTCAACGGGCGGGTGCGCCAGCACCTCGGCGCCCGCAAGGCCTCCTTCGGCCCGGTTGACGTGGTGACGGAGCTGACCGGCATGGAGTACGGCGGGATCACGCCGGTCGGGCTGCCGGAATCGTGGCCGGTGCTGGTGGACGACCTGGTCGCCCAGGCCCCGGACGTGGTGATCGGCTCCGGCATCAGGGGTTCCAAACTCTGGCTGCCCGGCGTCCTGCTGGCCGGGCTGCCCGGCGCCGAGGTGCTTCCCGGCCTCGGAGTGGCGGCGGGCTAGCTGCTCAGCGCGAGCTTGACCGCGATCCCGAGCATCGTCGCCGCGATCAGCAGGTCGAGGACCTGCCAGGCGCGCGGCGTGGCGAGCAGCCCGGAGGCGAACCGGGCGCCGAAACCGAGGCCGGTGAACCACAGGGTGCTCGCGACGCACGCCCCGACCGCGAACCACCACCGTCCCGTTCCCCCGTGCGCGTTCGCGATCGAGCCCAGCAGCACCACGGTGTCCAGGTAGACATGCGGGTTGAGCCAGGTCAGGGCGACCGCCCGGCGCAGGACCGCGGGCCCGCGGCCGGCGTCGTCACCCGCCGCGGCCAGCGCGGCGGGCCGCCGGGCCCGCCAGGCTGACGACAGTCCGTACCAGATGAGGAAGGCGACACCGAACCAGCGCACCGCCTGCAGGGCCCACCCCGCGTGCTGCACGATCACGCCGATGCCGCTGACCCCGGCGATGATGAGCGTGAAGTCGCTCACGGCGCAGATCGCGACCACCGGTCCCACGAAGGCCCGGCGCAGTCCCTGGCGCAGCACGTAGGCGTTCTGCGCGCCGATGGCCACGATCAGGGTCAGGCCGGTCAGCAGCCCGTCGAGCGAAGGATTGAACATGTTCCTGACCCTAGGCCGTGCCTATAGGTGAAGACAAAGAAAAGTTTCTTACTATCCATTAGCTGTGCTTCACTTGGCGGGTGGACCTGAACCCTGGCCAGCTCGACGCGCTGGTGGCTATCGCCGACCACGGCTCGTTCGACGCCGCCGCCCGGCAGCTGCACGTCACCCCCAGTGCGGTCAGCCAGCGCATCCGCGCGCTGGAGGCCGCGGCCGGGCAGGTGCTGATCAGCCGGGGCGCGCCCTGCCGCCCCACCCCGCACGGAGAGTGGCTCGTCCGGCTGGGACGGCAGACCCGGCTGCTGTACGCCGAGGCGGGCCAGGCCCTCACCGCCGCCACCGCGGTTGAGCTGCCGGTGGCGGTCAACGCCGACTCGCTCGCCGTCTGGTTCGGGGCCGTGCTCGGCGAGGTCGCGTCGTGGGACGGAACCGCGCTCCGGCTGCGGGTCGAGGATCAGGGGTACTCGCAGGACCTGCTGCGCGCAGGGGACGTGCTCGGCGCGGTCACCAGCGACCGGGCGCCGGTCCAGGGCTGCACCGTGCACCCGCTGGGCGCGCTCCGCTACGTTCCCGCCGCCGCCGCCCAGCTCGCCGCCCGCTGGCGGCGCGGGCCGTCACCGGACTGGGCCGCGATGCCCGTCGTCGTCTTCAACGACAAAGACACCCTGCAGCACGAGCTGCTGCGCGGCCACGGCGTCGAGCAGGACCCGCCCGTCGTCCACCAGATCCCGTCGAGCGCCGACTTCGGCACGGCAATCCGTCTCGGCCTCGGCTGGGGCATGCTGCCCGAGCCGCAGGCCCAGGCGGCCGTCGCCCGCGGTGAGCTTGTCCTGCTGTCCGCCGAGGTAATCGACGTGCCGCTCTACTGGCAGCGCTGGCGCCTGGACTCACCCAGGCTGACCGCGCTCACCGAGGTGGTCCGTCAGACCGCCTCCCGGTACCTGCGGCCGGTGCCGGGCACCCGCTGACCGCGACCGGTCGCCGTCCGGCCCGGCCGGAACCGCGCTCAGCCCTCCGCGATCCGGCGGCGCAGGAAACGCCGCTCGGGCTCGGACCCGGCCAGCGCCAGCGCGGTCTGGAAGGCGGTTCGCGCCTCCGCGGTCCGCCCCAGGCGGCGGAGCAGCTCGGCCCG
>DASWUW010000786.1:0-2664 GCA_036406335.1 Trebonia sp. | reverse complement strand
CGCTACCGGAACCGCCTCCGGCTGTTGCTCAGCGGTGCCCTCCCCAGCCGCGCCTACGCCCCGGATGCAGCTGCTGCAGGACGGTGAATCCTTGTCCTTACCGCACTACTACCTGCGCCGGTGGTGCCGGCTGATCGCCGCCGCCCCCGCCGTGGTCGGCCGGCGCCCACGCCCCTGAGGCGGCGGCAGGTGGGCTCATTCCCCGGTCTCACCTGCCGATACAGCTGGCTGACGGCCGACCGGCGCAGCTACCCCCCGGAAGGTCAGACGATGGCGGCAGCAGCAGTCCAGCAGAGCGACACCCTTCCGGCGAGCAAGGCCTACGAGCCTCCTCGCCTCGAGGTCCTCGGTCAGCTGACCGACCTCGCTGAGGGCCAGGGCGAGGACGGCCAGCTGATCGTCATGCAGACCGGGGCCATTCCCGGCGGCGACGCCTTCAACTAGGAGCCTGCTGAACAAAGCAGGTGTCGGTTCGGCTGCTGCGAGGCCGTTGGCGGGACGATCTTCTGGTGCAGGGTCGGTCGGAGGATCAGCGTCAGCTCGGTGATGTCGAGGCGTGGGCGGGGCATCTGCTTCCGTCGGGGAGCGTGTTCGCGTTCCTCGCGGCGCATCGCCGGGAGCTGTTCCCGGACGCGCTGTTCGCCGATCTGTTCCGGTCAGGCCGCGGGCGGCCGTCGGTGCCGGCCGATGTGGTCGCGACCGTGATCGT
The DNA here is from genome assembly GCA_036406335.1 of Trebonia sp. GTDB lineage: Bacteria > Actinomycetota > Actinomycetes > Streptosporangiales > Streptosporangiaceae > Trebonia. The sequence goes on along the minus strand of DASWUW010000786.1, from coordinate 1,955 downwards.
GCTGCAGTCTCTGCACGGCCTCTCGGATCGGGAGGCTGCGGAGGCGGTGACGTTCGACCTGCGGTGGAAGGCCGCGGCCGGGCTGGCGGTGGAGGCGGCGTCGTTCCATGCCACGACGCTGACCTACTGGCGCCGCCGGCTGGCGGCCTCTGAGAAGCCGAATCGGATCTTTGAGGTGGTCCGCCAGGTCGTGGCCGAGACCGGGGTGCTGGCCGGCCGGACCCGGCGGGCGTTGGACTCCACTGTCCTCGATGACGCGGTCGCCACGCAGGACACGGTGACGCAGCTGATCGCGGCGATACGCCGGGTCCGCCGCGACGTCCCCGACGCCGCCGCTGTGATCGCCGAGCAGTGTTCGGCGCACGACTACGACGATCCCGGCAAGCCGACGATCGCCTGGGACGACGAGGCCGCCCGCGCCGCGCTAGTCAACGCCCTGGTCGGCGACGCGCACCGGCTGCTCGGCGGGCTGCCCGAGGTGGAGCGGAATCCCAAGCAGGCCGAGGCGCTGGCGCTGCTGGCCCTGATCGCCGGCCAGGACGTCGAATGGATCGACGACGACTCGGCCACCGGCGGTTCCTGGCGGATTGCCCGGCGGGTCGCCGAGGACCGGGTCATCTCGGTTGTCGACCCGGACGCCCGGCACGCGCACAAGACCGTCGCCCGCCGCCAGGACGGGTTCAAGGCCCACATCGCGATCGAGCCCGACACCGGGCTGGTCACCGACTGCCGGCTGAGCAAGGCCAGCGGGGCAGAGTCCGCTGACGCCGCGGTCGGCATCGACCTGCTGGAACAGGAGACTGAGCCGGTCGAGGTGCTCGGCGACTCCGCCTACGGCACCGGTGCCATGCTCGCCGAACTCCGCGCCGGCGGACACACATCCACGATCAAGCCCTGGCCGTTGCGGCACCCGATCCCCGGCGGCTTCACCACCGCCGACTTCACCGTCGATGAGGTCGCCCGCACCATCACCTGCCCCGCTGGACAGACCGTCACGTTCACTCCGGTGAAGCGGTCGGCAAAGTTCGGTCGCCGGTGCGACGGCTGCCCGTTTCGCGCGCGGTGCACGACCAGCGCCGCCGGTCGGGCCGTGGTGCTGCACCAGCACGACGCGCTGCAACGAGCCCACCGCAGCCGATTCGCCGACCCGGCGGTGCTCGCCGACTACCGGCAACACCGACCCATGGTCGAACGCAGCATCGCCTGGCTCACCCGCGGCAACCGCCGACTCCGCTACCGCGGCACCGTCAAGAACAACGCCTGGCTCCACCACCGCACCGCCGCCCTCAACCTGCGCCGGCTACTCGCGCTCGGCCTCAGCCGGACCGACGGCGCCTGGGTGGTTGCCTGAGCCAGGCCGAGCCACCCGCCGACCACGTCCCTGGCCGTGAGCCAGCCTCCACAGACGCTCGAAGCCGCCGAGGAGGGCGAGCTCCGTCCACCACGCAAAGGCTGCGGCCGCGGCACAACCGCCTCGAGTCGCCTCCTCGGCCGCCGAGAACCCGTCTTCTTCAGCAGGCTCCTAGGCCAGGTAGGCGGCGAGGCCGGCTGAGAGGGCTGCCGCGACTCTCTGCCGGAACGCGGGGTCGGTCAGCCGCGCCGCATCCGCGGCGTTGCGCATGTTGGCGCATTCCACGAACACCTTCGGCACGGTGGAGAGGTTGAGGCCACCGAGGTCGGTGCGCTGGTCGTACCCGTTGGATCCCGTATAGGTCGACGTCGGTTCGCCGGTGCCGAGCATGGCGTCGTGCACGGCCACGGACAGCACCTGCGAAGGGCCCACGACAGCGTCGTTGCGCCCGGGAAGCAACCCCGGACGGATGACGTGGAAGCCGAGCCCGCTGGCTGGTCCACCGTCGGCATGGACCGACAGTGCGGCGTCGGCGTGGATCCGGTTGCCGGCGAATGCCCGCTCGTCGATGCACGGCCCCACCCCGGTCGAGTCCTCCCGGGTG
>DASWUW010000785.1:0-5649 GCA_036406335.1 Trebonia sp. | reverse complement strand
GGGCCCGGCGGCCGGCGATCAGGCGGCCGCCGCAGACCAGGGCGAGCGGCGCGACCGCGGTGAAAAGGGTCAGCGCATCGGCCAGCGCCGTCCAGGCCAGGGCGCCCCAGACGAGCACGGGGACGTACCCGCGGGCGGGCGCGCGGTCGATGAGCAGGAAGACCAGCAGGACGGGCACACCGGTACCGACGTGATCGGGTGAGAGCAGGAGGGTCTGCGTACCCGGCCCGAGCTGCGGGGCGAGCATGATCCCGGCCGTGAGCAGCGCCCGGCTCAGCCCCGCGGCGCCCCGGGCGGCGCCGCGGGCGAGGAACGCCGCCGTCAGGACGAGCAGCGTGTAGGTCAGCGCGCCCGCCACGTGGATCACGTCGGCGTTCAGGCCGCGGGCCAGCTCGATCAGCGCGTACTGCGGGAGCTCGGTGGTGTAGAAGGAGACATCGGTGACCCACCAGCCGCGCAGCAGCAGGTTGCCGTGCAGCAGGTCCCAGGCCTGCAGCGCCTGCGACGCGCCGTCCGCGCCGACCGCCACTGTCCGGGACTGGCGCAGGTAGCAGACGAACAGGGCCACGGCGGCCACGGCGGTGCCCGACGAAGACAGTGGACATCTGGGCACACCATCAGGTGCCTGAACGTCCACTGTCTTGTCGTCAGGCACGTGGGCGGCCCCCGCTCGCATGGGCGGAAGCATAATGTAGCGAGATGATTACGGAATGACGTTGCCGCTAACCGGTGCGAGTCAGTCGTACAGGGCCAGGGTCGCGGTGGCGGCGGACCGGACATCGGCCGCGAGACCAGGGGGCGATACCACCCGGGCATCCTCGCCCAGGCGCAGGGCCAGGCGGCGCACCCAGGCGGTGTCCGGGGTGCGCAGCCCGATGCGCAGCCGCCCGTCGCCCAGCTCGGTGACCGACTCGCACGGGTAGTACTCGGCGACCCAGCGGGCCGCCGGGGCCAGCTCGAGCTCGGCCAGTACGTCGGAGTCCCGCGGGCGGAACAGCCCGGCGTCCACGTCCACCGGCTCCGCGTTCTCCGGCACCGAGGCCGGCACGTCGAGCACGTCGACGATGAGCACCCGGTCGAGGCGGAACAGCCGGACGCCCTCGGCCAGACGGCACCATCCCTCCAGGTAGGTCCGGCCCTCCACCACCAGGAGGCGCATCGGGTCTACGTCCCGCTCGGTCTCCTCGTCCCGGCTCGATACGTAGTAGCGCAGGTGGACCCGTTTGCCCGCCGACAGAGCGGCGTTCAGGGTAGCCGTCATCCCGCGCACGTTCGGATTCTCGATCTGGACGGCGACCTGCGAACTGGCGGCGCCCGCGGCGCCCGCGGCATCCTCGATCTTGGCGATCAGCCGGGCGACGGCGTCGCCGTCGCCGTCGCCGCCCGCCTCGGCCAGCATGCGCAGCGCCACCAGCAGCGCGCTGGCCTCGTCGGCGGCCAGCCGCAGGGGCCGGGCGATCGACTCCGCCTGGCTGATCGAGATCTCGCCGTCCTCGTAGGACAGGTCGATCGGGCAGTACGGCTCGGGTGCCCGCAGCTCCACGCACCAGGCGAGGTTCAGGTCGTCGATGAGCTCCCGTTCGGTCATGCCGAAGGTCGCCGCCGTCTCCGTCAGGCTGACCACGCGCCGGGCGGCCACGTAGGGAACCAGCGCGAGCAGCCGCCGCAGCCGCTCGGCGGAGGTGATCATCCGGGGCTGGGGACTCATACGAGGGCGCCCTTCAGCCGGCGGATGATTGCCTCGCGCAGCTCCGGCGGGTCGAGCACGACGACATCGGCCCCGAAGGAGGCGAGGTAGCCCGCGTACCACTCGGGGTCGGAGTAGTCGATGGTGACCTGGTCCCAGCCGGGACGCCCGGTGTCGGGTTCGACCCGGCCCCAGCGGTGCAGCGCGTAACCCGCCTCGGCCCGGACCCGCAGGGTGGCGGTGTGCTCCCGGATCAGCGGCTTGTCCCAGTCCTTGACCAGCTCGCGCACGTCGGCGCCCTCGGGGACCTTGACGCTGCCGGGCGGGCCGGCCAGCTTTCCCGGCCCGGTGATGCGGCTCAGCCGGAACACCCGGGGCGCGTCGCGGGTCCGGTCGTGGCCGGCGACGTACCAGCGGCCGCGCCGGTTGACCACGCCCTACGGTTCCAGGGTGCGCCTGGTCACCTCGGAACGTCCGCTGGCCAGGTAGTCGAAGGACACCGGACGGCGGTCGCGGAGCGCCTCCCACAGCGGGCCGAAGGCCGGCTCCTGGGTGGTCAGCCGGGGCTGGATGCCCGGTACCGGGCTCGCGGCCGCCTCACCGTCGCCTTCCCGGCTGGCCGCGCGCAGCTTGAGCGCCGCGCCCGCCGCCGCGCCCGCCAGCTCGGCCGACTGCCAGACGCGGGACGCGATGCCGAGCACCGCCGCCTCGTCCGGTTCCAGGTGAAGCTCGGGCAGCTCGTAGTCCTGGCGGCTGATCCGGTAGCCCAGGTCGTCGTCGAACTGGCTCGCGCGGCCGGTCTCCAGCGGAATGCCCAGGTCGCGGATCTCCTCCTTGTCGCGCTCGAACATGCGCTTGAAGGACTCCTGCTCATCCGGGTAACCGCTGACCGCGGCGCGGATCTGCTCGGCGGTCAGGTACCGGCGCGAGGAGAGCAGCAGCACGACGATCGACAGGAGGCGCTCGGTCCTGCGCTTCGACAACGCGACCTCCATAGTCATCTGCCGCTAGTCTGCCGTAGTGATCCGATGGCGGAGCGGAACGGTCACGGCGTTGCGGCGGGAATGGTCCGGTGCAGCCGAACTTATGGTAACCGTGGACGGGGATTCGATTCGCGCCCTGGCTTACCCGGCCCTCGTCGGGTCGCCGCGTCCGGGTGACCGGGTGCTGCTGAATGTCACCGCGCTCGAGGCGGGACTCGGCACCGGCGGCTACGCCCTCGTGGTGGCGATACCCGACCGGCTGCCCCCCGACCCGGAGATCACCGGGCACATGGTGAAGGCGCGGTACACGCCGTTGCAGGTCATGACGGCGAGCGCCGACGAGCAGGGCTCGCCGTACCACCAGTTGCTGGCGACGGCGGATTCCCTCGACGGGATGCCGGTGGTGGTGGCCGACCTGCACTCGGCGCTTCCGGCGATACTGGCGGGGCTGCTGGGCCCGCGATTCCCGGAGCAGGAGAAGGACGAAAAAAATCTGGCCGGAACGAGCGCGGCCCCTCCCCGGGTCGCTTACGTCATGACGGACGGGGGTGCCCTCCCGGCCTGGTTCTCCCGCGCGATCGCCGGCTTGCGCGAAGCGGGCTGGCTGGCGGCGACGGTCACCGTCGGCCAGGCCTTCGGCGGTGACCTAGAGGCGGTCACCGTCCACTCAGGCCTGCTGGCCGCGCGGCACGCCGCCGGGGCGGACGTGGCGATCGTGGCCCAGGGCCCGGGCAACCTGGGAACCGGGACCACGTGGGGCTACTCGGGCATCGCGGCGGGCGAGGCGGTCAACGCGGCCGCGGTCCTCGGCGGGCGTCCCGTCGCCTCCCTGCGGCTGTCGTTCGCCGACCCGCGCGAACGCCACCAGGGCATCTCGCACCACAGCCTCACCGCCTACGGCCGGGTCGCGCTGGCCCGGGCCGACGTGGTGATTCCCGGACTTCCCGGGCCGCGGGCCGCGCGCGTAGCGGCGGACGCCGCTCCGCTGGGGGCCCGGCACACTCTGGTCACCGTCCCGGTCGACGGCCTGGACGAGGCGCTCCGCGCCTGCCCGGTCCCGCTGTCGACCATGGGCCGCGCCCTCGACGAGGACCTGGAGTACTTCCTGGCGGCCGCCGCCGCCGGAAGGCACGCGGCTTCCCTGCGGTAACCGGTAAAGCGAGGTGCCGGGAGATGTCACCCGCGCGTGTCCGGGGCCCGCCTTGCGGGCCCCGGACGCGCGGGCATACTCCCGGTGCCTGCGCCTATGCCGCCGCGAGGATGTCGATGACGAAGACCAGCGTGTCGGTGCCCTTGATGCCGACCGAGGACTGCCCGGCCGTGCCGTAGCCCTCGGCGGGCGGGATGACGAGCATGACGCGGCTGCCGACGGTCTGGCCGATCAGGCCGGTGTCCCAGCCGGGGATGACCTGGCTCTCGCCGATGACCGTGGTAAACGGGGTCCCGCCCGACGCCCAGGAGGACTGGAAGACCTTGCCGGTCCGCCAGATCGACCCGGAGTACTGGACGGCGATGTCGTCCGCCTTCACCACCTTGGCCCCGGTCCCCTTGACCAGGGTCACCACCTTCAGCGCGTTCGGCGGGGTGGCCTTGGTGTTGATCTTGACGGTCGGGCCCGCGCTGCTGCCCGCCGCGGGCGCGGTCACCGTGGGCAGCGCGCCGCCCCCGTTGCTGGTCTGCTTGCCGGGCACGCTGGCGGTGGCGAAGACCGAGTCCAGGTCGATGACGAACACCAGCGTGTCGGTGGCGCCGATGCCCTCGGTGGAGTTACCGGTGCTGCCGAACGCCTGCGCGGGCGGGATGACCGCGAGTACCCGGCTGCCCAGCTTCTGCCCGGACAGCGCCGTCTCCAGGCCGGGGAGCAGCGAGCCGACGAACAACGACTTCTTCTTCGTGGTGTAAGAGGAGCCGAGGACCTTGCTGGTCGCGCCCGACCAGTCATACGCGACGTAGTTGCCGATCATGCCCTGAGACGAGCTGAACTTCGCGCCGGCGCCCTGGATCACGGTCTTGGTGAGGAGAGCCCCGGTTCCCGTTACCTTCGGGATCGTCACCGTCGGCGCCTGGTCGAACGCGCCGCTTACCGTCACCGACTGATAGGTGCTCGCAGACGAGGAACCGGAGGCGGAGGCGGAAGCCGAGCCGGAAGCCGCGGCGGAGGCGGAAGCCGAACCGGAAGCCGCGGCCGAGGAAGAGGAACCGGAAGCCGCCGGCGAGGAAGAGGACGAGGAGCTGCACCCGGCCAGGGCCAGGGCGGCGAGCAGGGGAGTTATAGCAAACGCGGCTGCGCGTCGCATAGGAGCCTTTCGGGGGTCTGGCTGGGTGGCGGGGGCTGGTAGAACCCAGGTCCGGCACCGCTTTATACGTCTGGAGGTAAAAGCGTACCCAGGCTACCCGGGCAGGCGTCCGGGCTTGCTCATACGCCAAGGTCAACAGCAAACGTTCAGGTTCGGCGGGCGGCCGCCGCTCAGCAGCGGGTCAGCGGGCGCTCAGCAGCGGGTCAGCAAGGGCAGGCGGGTGAGCAGATTGACCGGGTAGGAGTGCACGCTGTACCCGCCGCCGGGGTCGAGGGCGGCCCGGCCGGCCGCGGGCACCAGCGCGTCGAGCTGCCGCCAGGCGGCGGGCGACGCCAGCCACCGGCTGAAGTAACCCGGGGCCGCCGAATCGAGGACGAAGGTGGCCCGGGCCCGCGCCGGGTCGTACCACGCGGGTTTGGATTCCCAGGCGTACGGCTGGAGGCAGCCCGGGGTGACCGCCCGGATAGTGATCGCGCCGCCGGTGTCCACGGTGACGGCGCTGGAGTCCCAGTAACCGCCGATGCCGCTGGTCAGCCGGTGCGCCGCGAGGAACGCCTCCAGCTTGGCGAACGGGTCGGGGGCGGCCGGGCGGCTGGCCTGCGCCAGCAGGCCGATGCCGTACCAGCAGGCTAGCCCGGCGGCCGCGGCGGCCAGCACCGGGCGGCCGGGCAGCCGGGCACCG
>DASWUW010000784.1:0-6354 GCA_036406335.1 Trebonia sp. | reverse complement strand
GCGGGTTGGGGGGCTAGGGCGGGTGCTTATCCTTGTCGGTGCGTTAGCCACGCGTGAGGGGGCTGTCCGGTACTTGTGGAGACTGGAACTAGCGAACATCCGGCCCGGCTCAAGGTCGGGATCATCGGGCCGGGGCGGGCTGGCACCGCGCTCGGCCGGGCCCTGGTGCGGGCCGGGCACCAGGTGACCGCCGCGGCGGCCGTTTCCGAGCCGTCGCGCCGCCGCGTCGGTGATAACTTCCCCGACGCCGAGCTCACCGATCCGGCCGGGGTTCTCGACGCCGCCGACCTGGTGCTGTTCACCGTGCCCGACGACGTGCTCCCGGGCCTGATCGAGGGGCTGGCGGCCACCGGCGCGCCGTATGCGGGGCGGCTGGTCGCGCACGCCAGCGGTGCGCTCGGCTGCCGGGTACTCGACCCGGCTACCCGGGCCGGGGCGCTCCCGCTGGCGCTGCATCCGGTGATGACGTTCACCGGCCGCGAGGACGACGTCGACCGGATCAAGGGCGTCAGCTTCGGGGTGACCGCACCCGACCCGCTTCGCGCGGCCGCGGAGGCCCTGGTCATCGAGATGGGCGGCGAGCCGGTGTTCATCGCCGAGGAGAACCGCGCGCTCTACCACGCCGCGCTCGCCTTCGCCGCCAACTACCTGGTCACCCTGGTCGCGCAGGCGGAAGACCTGCTGCAGGAGGCGGGAGCGGACAACCCGGGGCGGATGCTCGGCCCGCTGCTCGGCGCGGCGCTGGACAACGCGCTGCGGTTCGGTGACGCCGGCCTGACCGGTCCGGTGGCGCGGGGCGACGACGGCACCGTCGCCGCCCACGTCGCCGCGGTGTCCGCGCACGCACCCGCCGCGCTGCCCGCCTACCGCGCCCTGGCCCGGCTGACCGCCGACCGGGCGCTCGCCGCCGGCATCCTCAGCGCCAGCGATGCCGCCCGGCTCCTCGACGTCCTGGGAGACCGCCGGTGATCACCGCCCGCACCCGAGCCGAGCTCAGTGCCGCTCTCGGGAAGCTCAGTATCACCGCGCCCGCGGTACGACGGCCGGCTTCGCCGCCGGGCGCGCCGCCGGATGGTACCGGGGAGCGCCCTCCTGCAGGACAGCTGGTACTCGTGCCGACCATGGGGGCGCTGCATGACGGCCACCGCGCGCTGCTGCGCCGGGCCCGTGAGCTGGCCGGCCCGGCCGGGGCGGTCGCCGTGTCGATCTTCGTGAACCCGCTGCAATTCGGGCCGGACGAGGATCTGGACACCTATCCGCGCACGCTCGAGACGGACCTGGCGGCCTGCGCAGCGCAGGGCGTGGACCTGGTCTTCGCCCCCGGCGTCGGCGACATGTACCCGCAGCAGCAGCTGGTGACGGTCGACCCCGGGCCGACGGGGCAGATCCTGGAGGGCGAGTTCCGCCCCGGATTCTTCAACGGCGTGCTCACGGTCGTGCTCAAGCTGTTCAGCCTGGTGCGGCCGGACATCGCCGTCTTCGGGCAGAAGGACGCGCAGCAGCTCGTGCTGGTCCGCCGGATGTCGGCCGACTTCGGGCTGGGCATCGACGTGGAGGCCGTCCCCACGGTGCGGGCCGAGGACGGGCTGGCTCTGTCGAGCCGGAACAAGTACCTCCTCGCGGAGGAGCGCGCGGTCGCGCCGGTGCTGTACCGGGCGCTGTCCGCCGGGGCCGCGGCCGCGCCGCGGGGACCGGGCGCGGTGCTCGCCGCCGCCCAGGCGGTGCTGGCCCGGCCTTCCGGGCTGGTACCCCGGGTCGACTACCTGGCGCTGGCCGACGCGCGGAGCTACGCCCCCGTTCGGGCGGATGACTCCGGATTTCACGGGGCGGCCGTGCTGGCCGTCGCCGCCCGGGTCGGCTCCACCCGGCTGATCGACAATGTGCCCGTGCAGTTCAATGAGCCAGTGCAGTCCGGGACGGAGCCGCATGCTGCTGACGATTGACATCGGGAATACCAACCTGGTGCTCGGCGTGTTCGACGGTCTCGAGATCGTCGAGCACTGGCGGATCGCCACGGTGCCCGACCGGACCGCGGACGAGATCGCCGCCCTGCTGCACGGCCTGCTGGCCCGGTCCACCGCGGTCAGGGAGTCGGAGCTGGCCGGGATATCGCTGTGCTCCACGGTGCCTTCGGTGCTGCACGAAATGCGCGAGATGTGCCGCCGGTACTACCCCGACCTGCCCACGGTGATCGTGCAGCCCGGGGTGAAGACCGGGGTGCCGATCCGGATGGACAACCCCAAGGAGGTCGGCAGCGACCGCATCATGAACTCCCTCGCCGCCGTGCACCTGTACGGCGGGCCGGCCATCGTGGTCGACTTCGGCACCTCGACTAACTTCGACGCGGTCAGCGCGAAGGGCGAGTTCGTGGGCGGGGCACTCGCCCCCGGCATCGAGATCTCGGTGGACGCGCTGTCCCGGCGGGCGGCGCAGCTGCTCAAGGTAGAACTGACCCGGCCGACGCGGGTGATCGGCAAGACCACGGTCGAGGCACTCCAGTCCGGGATCGTGTACGGCTTCGCCGGGCAGGTGGAGGGGATCGCCCGGCGGATGGCGCTCGAGCTGTCGCCGGAGGACCCGGCGGGGGTCACGGTCATCGCTACCGGCGGCCTGGCCCCGCTGGTGATCGGCGAGGTGCCGCTCATCGACGCGCACGAGCCCTGGCTCACGCTTATCGGCCTGCGGCTGGTCTGGGAGCGCACGCACCCGAAACTGATGTGACCCGGAGACGCGAAGCCCGGTAGCCTTCGGTCGTGGTTGACGACAACATTCCGGAGCAGGTGCGCGTCCGGCTGGAGAAGCGCTCCCGGATGCTCGAATCGGGCATCGATCCCTATCCGGTGAGCTACCCGCGCACCGCCACGATCGGCCAGGTGCGGGCCTCCCGCGAGTCCCTGCCGCCGGACACGGCCACCGGCGAGACCGCGGGCGTGGCGGGCCGGGTGATCCTCTCCCGGATCGGCGGCAAGCTGTGCTTCGCGACGCTGCGCGACGGGAGCGGGGACCTCCAGGTGATGATCTCGCTGGCCAAGGTGGGCGAGGAAGCGCTCGCCCGCTGGAAGCGCGATGTCGACCTGGGTGACCACGTCGGCGTCACCGGCGAGGTGATCACCTCGCGCTCGGGTGAGCTCTCCGTGCTGGCCGACTCGTTCGCCGTCACCGCCAAGTCGCTGCGGCCCCTGCCGGAGAAGCACGCCGGGCTCACCGACCCCGAGTCCCGCGTCCGGCAGCGGTACGTCGACCTCATCGTCAACCCGCGGGCCCGGCAGCTGGCCGAGCAGCGCTCCGCGGTGGTGCAGTCGGTGCGGTCCATGCTGGTGGCCCGCGGTTTCCTGGAGGTGGAGACGCCGATTCTCACCCCCACCCACGGCGGGGCGAACGCGCGGCCGTTCAAGTCCCACTTCAACGCCTACGACACCGAGGTCTACCTGCGGATCGCGCTTGAGCTGTACCTGAAGCGGCTGGTGGTGGGCGGGCTCGAGAAGGTCTTCGAGATCGGCCGTAACTTCCGGAACGAGGGCGTGGATACCACCCACAACCCAGAGTTCTCGATGCTCGAGGCTTACGAGACCTACGGCGACTACAACACGATCGGGGAGCTGACCCAGACGCTGGCCCAGGGCGCGGCGGTGGCGGCGTTCGGCTCGACGGTGATCACCCGGGCCGACGGGGCGCAGTACGACATCGGCGGGCAGTGGCGGTCGCTGACCGTCCACGAGGCGATCTCGCTGAAGGCGGGCCAGGAGGTCACCGCGGACACCGGGCGGCCCGAGCTGCTCAAGCTGTGCGAGCAGCTCGACGTGCCGCTGCAGCCGTCCTGGGACCGCGGCCAGGTTGTCCTGGAGATGTACGAGCGGCTGGTGGAGAAGCAGACAGTGGAGCCCACGTTCTACCGTGACTTCCCGGTCGAGGTGTCGCCGCTTACCCGGCAGCACCGGTCCGACCCGCGGCTGGCCGAGCGCTGGGACCTGGTCGCGTTTGGCGCTGAGCTCGGCACCGGCTACTCCGAGCTGGTTGACCCGGTGGTACAGCGGGAACGGCTCACCGCGCAGTCGCTGCTGGCCGCCGGGGGAGACCCGGAGGCGATGCAGATCGACGAGGACTTCCTGCTCGCCCTGGAGCACGCGATGCCGCCGACCGGCGGGATGGGCATGGGCATCGACCGGCTGATGATCATGCTGACCGGCGAGAACATCCGGGAGACGATCCTCTTCCCCTTCGTCCGCCCCGGCGGCTGACGGCTAGGCGATGCGGACGGCGCCCACGTAGGCATTCCAGAAGACCGGCTGGACCTGGACGTTCTGGCCGGTGCTAGGCGCGTCCACCATCAGGCCGTTGCCGAGGTAGAGGCCGACGTGGCTGATGTCGGCGAAGAAGAACACCAGGTCGCCCGGCTGGAGATCGTCACGCGACACGTGCAGGCCGGAGTTCCACTGCGACCCGGTGTAGTGCGGCAGCGAGATGCCCTCCTGGGCGAACGCCCACATCACCAGGCCGGAGCAGTCGTACGAGTCCGGGCCGGCCGCGCCCCAGACGTACGGCTTGCCGCGCTGGGTCAGCGCGGCCCGCAGCGCCGTCGTGCCGACGTTGGTCGCCTCGGGCAGCACTATGTCGGGGTAGGAGCCGGTCTTGTCGAAGACGGCCATCGCCTGCGCCATGGCCGAGCTGTTCAGGACGGCCAGCTTGGACTTGATGGTCTTGACCTTGACGTCGATCTGGCCCTGGATCTGGTTGGCCGAGGTGATCTCCTCCTTGGCGGTCACCTGCGCCCGGGTAGCGGCCAGCTTGTCCCGCTGAAGCGTGCTCAGCCGCATGCCCGCCTCGTCGTTGAGCTGCTGCACGGTGGACGCCTGACTGAGAAACTGGCCCGGGTTGCCGCTGGTGAGCATCTGCAGGGTGGGGTCCATCCCGCCGTTCATGTAACCCATCGCGGCGAGCTGGGCGACGGCCCGCTGGCTGCCCGCCATCGCCGCCTGCGCTCGCTGAGCGGCCAGATTGGCCGTCTTCACCTCGGCCTTGGCGTGGGCCAGCTGGATCTGCAGGCCGTCATACTGCTGGCCGAGCGAGTCGACCTCGTTGGACAGCTGCCTGGCCTGCGCGACCAGGGTGGCGAGGGACGGCTGGGAGCGAATCGTCTGCGCCTGGCTCGAGCCGCCCGGCAGCAGAACCGCTGCCGTTGCCGCGGCTACGGCAAGCGGGATCACTCGTCGGCTGACTATACGCACGTCGACGGACAATATTAGATACCCGTGCTGCTGCCAACCAACTCGGCCGAAGTTTTGCTATTCTCTCGGTCTGCTTGTTTCCCCGCGCGGTTTGCCCGGAATGTGGTAAGGAACCGGGCCGACGCCGGATCGTAACGGTATGACTGCGATCCGATGTGCTATTACCCCGCCTGCCGATACTCGCACCGGGCGGCCGATTGTCATTAAGCGCTACAGTGGTGGCGCGATGGAGTACATAGTGAGGCAGGCGCGTACCCGGGACGTCCCGGAAATCCGCGGTCTCATCGATCAGAACACCGGCTCCGGGCGGCTGCTCGACAAGCACACGGTGAACCTTTACGAAGGCATCCTTGAGTTCACGGTCGCCGAGGCGGCAACGGACGGCGCTGTCGTCGGCTGCGGCGCGCTGCACGTTATGTGGGAAGACCTAGCAGAAGTGCGGACCGTGGCGGTTGACGAGCGCAGGCAGGGCGCAGGCGTCGGGCACCTCATCGTTGATGACTTGCTCGACCGGGCCCGGGCGGTCGGGGTGTCGCGCGTTTTCGTGCTTACCTTCGCGGTGCCCTTCTTCACCCGCCACGGTTTCACCGAAATCAGCGGAACCCCGGTCGCGCCCGAGGTGTACGCCGAGTTGCTCCGGTCTTACGACGACGAGGTGGCGGAGTTCCTTGACCTGGAACGGGTTAAGCCGAACACGCTGGGAAACACGCGCATGCTGCTGCGCCTCTGAGCCGTCGGCCGCCTCCTAGCGGCCGGGCGGCCGCCGCGGCTGGCTACCGGGCGGCGGTAGAATGCCCTTATGCTGCAGGATCTCGCCGCGCTGGCCCCGCCGGCCATCGTCTGCGTCGCCTTTCTGGTCGGCGCCTGGGTGATCGTCCGCCGGGAACTTGCGCCCAGGCGCCGGGCCCGGGCTCAGGCGCCGTCCGGGGCGGCCGCCGGGGCACTGTCCGGGGCGCCGGCTGAAACACTGGCTGAAACACCGTCTGAGGCGGCCGCAGGCGACCCGGTGCGCGAGCCCGCCGACCGCGGGCAAGGCCCAAGCTGATATTTCGCGATACCGGCGGTTTATACGGTGCCGTTGTTAGCTATGTACCTCGCCGAGAATTTTTGCACGCCGCACACTTGCGTC
>DASWUW010000783.1:0-1629 GCA_036406335.1 Trebonia sp. | reverse complement strand
CGGCCTCGCGGCCGCGCCAGGTCCGAGCTGGAGCCCCCGTCTCCCCAGCCCGGGGGTCCCGCCGCCCCCTAGGTCCCGGAGCGGAACCGGCCTGCCGCCCCCCTGTGGCACCAGTCCGTCCCCGTGACCGTCCCCGTCCTTACGCAGATAAGAGGAGCGACCCCCCGCGCTGCCAACAACGTTCCCGCGACTTTTTCAAAAATCTTTCGCCGGTGCGCTCCCGCCCGTTCCCGCGCGGGCGGTATTACCCGGTCACCAGCGGTCGAGGAGGGGGAGCAGGTCGCTGAGCCGGGCGATCACTGCGTCCGGGACCGCGCCGTCGTAGGCGGGCACGGTGCTGTTCGGGATGAGCACGGCGCGCATGCCCAGGCTCTTGGCCCCGTGGATGTCGTCGTAGGGCCGGTCGCCGACAAAGACGCAGGCCGCCGGGTCGGTCACCCCGATCGCGGCCATCGCCGCGCGGAACGCCTCCGGATGCGGCTTGGTCCACGGGATCTCGCTGCTGTAGACCGCCCCGTCGATCAGCTCGAGAACGTCGTCACGGTGGAAAACCCGCTCGTGCAGCGCCCGGGGCCAGAAGGTATTGGACAGCACGCCGATCCGGATGCCGCGCCGGCGCAGCTCGCGCAGTAGCGGTGCTACCTCGGGATCGGTATAGGTATGCGGCTCCCAGGCGGAGAAGTACGCGTCGAGCAGCGCGTCGTGGGCGCTCACCCCGGCCCGCTGGAAGACGTGGTCCAGGGTGGCGCTGCGGTGCTCGGTCTCGCACTGGTGCCAGAAGACGCTCTCCGCCTCGAGAACCGCCGCCGCCAGCACGGCGGCCTCGGGGAAGTGCGGTGCCAGCACGTCCTGCCACAAGGCCTGGTGATCGATGGTGTGCCAGGGAGTGAGCGTTCCGCCCCAGTCGAAGATAACCGCCTCAACCGCCATAAGGGCCATCGTACGGACCGGGCCGCCGGACCTGAAGCCCCGCCGCTGCGCCGCGCTTTCCGGGGGACGGTTACTGTGCCCCGGCGCCGCTTACCGTCTGGATGCTGCGCGGGGTCCCCGAAACCGTCGGCGCCGCCGGGACCGCCGAAGCGCCCTGGATCTGAGTGATCATCCGCACCGAGAGCGGGTACCAGCGCAGCGTGCCGAGCGCCACCAGGACCCGGGACTGGGTGAGGCCGCAGCCGCTGGCCGGCAGCCGCGGGATCAGCTTCTGGCCGGTAGCGCTGATCAGCACGACCTGCGGCGGAATCACGGCCAGGGCCGGGCAGACGGTGCCCGGCTTGCGCGTGCCGGCCGGCTGGCGCAGCGCGCTGAGCAGGGCCGTGAGGTCACCGTCGGAGCGCTGCAGGGTGGCCGTGGTCCACAGGCCCTTGCCGGTGATCGTCTGGGCCCCGTTCACGCAGCGTTCCACGCTTACCGGAACGAAGGACGCCGGCAGGGCCCCGGTGGGTGCGCTCGACGGCCAGCCCACGCAGGCGGGCTCGCCCGCCGCCACGGAGCCGCCGCTGACCGTCGGCACGGGCGTGGCCGTGGCCGTCGGCGCGGCCGGCACGGTCGCCTTGCTCGACGGCTGGCCCGCCGCGCTGCCGGAAGTCCCGCTGACGTGCGTGGAACCGCAGCCGGCGGCTAGCGCGCCCG
>DASWUW010000782.1:0-1816 GCA_036406335.1 Trebonia sp. | reverse complement strand
CCAGCCGGGGCCGAGCCGCTCGCGGTCGACGGGCTGTACGCGCACCTGACTGGCCTCGGCTACGACTACGGCCCCGCCTTCCAGGGCATCCGCGCCGCCTGGCGCGACGGCGACAAGATCTATACGGAGGTCGCGCTCCCGGATGAGCACGCCGGCGCCGCCCAGGAGTTCGGCCTGCACCCGGCCCTGTTTGACGCCGCGCTGCAAAGCGGAGCCATCTTGCTGACCGGTGGCGGGGGCAGCCGGGCGGTGATGCCGTTCAGCTGGTCCGGCGCGCAGCTTGAGCGTCACGGCACTTCGCGGCTGCGGGTCCGGATCGAGGCGATCGGTGAGTTCGCGGTGCGGCTGGACGCGGTCGACGATGGCGGCGCCACCGCGGTGTCGGTCAGGTCCATCGTCGTCCGCCCGGTCGACCAGAACCAGCTTTCCAGTGCGCAGCAGCGGCCGGGCAGCGGCTCGCTGTTCACGGTGCAGTGGGCTGAGATCACCGGCGCCGGTGCCACAGACCTGGCACGCATTGCCTTGCTCGGCGACGGTTTCGGCGGTGCCGGCGAACGTTACGCGGATCTGGGTGCGCTGGAGCGGGCGCTGGCCGGCGGCGCGGCGGTCCCCGACGTGGTGGTGGTGCCGATCGCCAGCACCGCCGCAGCGGATGACGCGGAGGCGGCGGATCACGCGGAGGCAGGGGAAGCGGCGCGGGCGGCGAAGGCGGCGCGGGCGGCCGCGGAGCTTACACTCAGGCTGCTGCAGCGGTGGCTGGCCAGCGAGTCGCTGGCGGGGACGCGGCTCGTGGTGGTGACCGGGGGCGGGATCGCGGTCGGCGGCGAGGCGCCAGACGTGGCGGTGGCGCCGGTATGGGGGCTGGTGCGCAGCGCCCAGTCCGAGCATCCGGGCCGGTTCGTGCTCGTCGACGTCGATGACGGTGACCCTGACTGGGGTCTGCTGGCCGCCTCAGGCGAACCGCAGCTGGCGGTGCGCGCTGGCCGGATGCTCGCGCCGAGCCTCGCCCGGGCGGGCGAGCTGGCGTCCCGTGAGCCGCGCCCGCTCGATCCGGACGGAACGGTGCTGATCACCGGCGGCACCGGTGGCCTGGGCGCGCTCGTCGCCCGGCACCTGGTCGCGACCCGTGGCGTGCGGCGGCTGCTGCTGGTTAGCCGTCGCGGACCGGCGGCCGAGGGTGCGGGTAAGCTGGCGGACGAGCTGGAGGCGCTGGGCGCCCAGGTGCGGGTGGCGGCCTGCGACGTAGCCGACCGCGCCCAGGTTGCCGAGCTCATCGGGTCGCTGAGGCATCCGCTGACCGCGGTGGTCCACGCCGCCGGGGTGCTCGATGACGGGCTGCTTGAGTCGCTGACGGCGGAGCAGGTCGAGCGGGTGATGCGCCCGAAGATGGATGCGGCACTGTACCTGGATGAGCTGACGGCGGGGATGAACCTGTCCGCGTTCGTGCTCTTCTCCTCGGTGGCGGCGCTGATCGGGAGTCCGGGGCAGGGGGATTACGCGGCCGCGAACGCCGGGCTGGACGCGCTCGCGGCCCGGCGCCGGGCCGCGGGCCGGCCGGCGACCTCGCTGGCCTGGGGGCTGTGGGCGGACGCGACCGGGATGACCAGCAGGCTGGAAGAGGCCCAGCTCGCGCGGCTCGCGCGGATGGGGATGGAGCCGCTTTCGGCCGCCGCCAGCCTTGCGTTGTTTGATCAGGCGCTGCGGCTGGATGCGGCTGTGGTTGACCAGGCGCTGGTGGTGCCGGTGCGGCTTGACCCGGGTGCGCTGAGTGCTCAGGCGCGGGCCGGGCTGCTCCCGTCGTTGCTGTCCGGGCTGG
>DASWUW010000781.1:0-4940 GCA_036406335.1 Trebonia sp. | reverse complement strand
CGCGGTAGACCGGGCTCATCTCAGCCGCGGAGCACCGCGACGGCGGCGAAGCGGCCGCAGGGGCGGGCGGCGCGGTCCGAGAAGTAGTCGCGGGTGCTGGTCCTGGTGTCGATAGCCAGGTCGTGCACGTTCCCCGCGGGGACGCCGGCCACCCCGAGCTGGCCGCGGATCGCGCCGGCGAGGTCGAACCGGGCGTGGCCGGGGCGGCTCGGGTGCAGCAGCCGGGCTCCCGCGGCACCGAACGCGGCCGTTACCTGCGCCGCCTCAGCCGCGCCGATCTCGTAGCTGGCGGCGCCGATCGCCGGGCCGATCCCGACCAGCAGGTCGCCCGGGTCGGTGCCGAACGCCGCGGTCATCGCCGCGACCGTCTTGGGCACCACCCCGCGGACGGTGCCGGCCCGGCCGCTGTGCGCGACGCCGGCCGCCCGCCGCACCGGGTCGTAGAACACGAGCGGGGCGCAGTCGGCCACCAGGATCGCCAGGGCAACTCCGGGCTGGCCGGTGATCATGGCGTCGGTCGCCGGGAACGCGGCGGCCGAGTCGGCGACGCCGTCGTGCCCGCGGCCGGCCAGCTCCCGGGTGACGAGAGCGACCCGGCTGGTGTGCCGCTGGTCGGCGACGGTCAGCCGGGCGGTGCCGAGGGCGGCGGCCAGGCGGCTCCGGTTCTCCGTCACCGCGTCCGGGTCGTCGCCGACGTGGCCGCCCAGGTTGAGGCTGTCGTAGGCGCCCGTGCTCACTCCCCCGTGCCGGGTGCTGACGACAGCGGTTACCCCGTCCCCGGTGAAGGGAAAGAGGGTCAGGGGAAGACCAGCGTTCACCCGGATCACCCTAGCCCGGCCCGGCGCCGGTCGGCGCCGGTCCGGGCGGCCGGGTCAGCGGCGGTCGACGACCAGGCCGATCGCGACCGCCATGATGATCAGGATGCCGCGGACGATGTTCTGCCAGAAGTCCTGCACCGCGAGCAGGTCGAAGCCGTTGGTGATCACGCCCAGCATCAGCACGCCGAGGACCGTGCGCCAGACCGAGCCGACACCGCCGAAGATGCTGCTGCCGCCGAGGGCCACGCCGGCGATCGCGAGCAGTGCCAGCTGGCCGCCGGTCCCGCTCATGTCGCTGGTCCCCGAACCGGTGTGGAGGCGTCGATGAGGCCGGACAGCCCGCAGGCGGCGCCGCCGGCCGCACGGCGGCGGTAGGAGTCGCGCAGCCGCTGGTCCGGGGCGCCGTCCGCGCACCAGTAGCGCTGCATGCCCGGCATGACGAACCGGTTCCGCAGCGTGAGGCCGCGGACCTTGAAGGGCTGGAAAAGCGGGCTGATATCGGCTGATTCGGCCCTGGTCGGCTCGAGTTCGGACACCGACTTCTCCCCTGCTTCTGATTCTCTTTGCCCTGCCGTTAATCCTGGAGGGTGAGCGCCATTTTGGGACAGCGGTGCACCGCGTCGCGGACGCCGGTGACGTATTCGGCCGGGATTTCGCCGGAAGCGGCTATCGCAAGGACGTCCTCGCCGTCTTCATCCTCGTGAATAGAGAAGAGCTGCGGGACCAGCCGAACGCACAGGGCGTTAGCCTCGCAGGCGACCGGGTCGACGGTGACCTTCATAACGCGGATAGTAAGCCGCGCGTCCGGCCGTTACCAGGGCGCCTGTAGCGCGGAACAGGTAAGGAGACTGGCATTTGTGACCTCGGCGGATGCGTTTCCGGTCGCGGCTTGCTCCCTTGACCTGGTGTGCCGCCGTTTACGCTCCGGGCGGGCCGGGATTTCGCCGGCGGCATTCCGTGAAGACAGGAGGGCAATGATGCCCGTTACTGAATCCTCGGTGGACTTCGACTGGTTCAGCCCCGGGGCCTGCCGGGACCCGCAGCTCTACGACGGCCTGATCCGCGAGGCGGGGCCGGTCGTCTACTCACCCCGCTACGACGTCTGGGCGACCGGCCGGCACGCGCAGATCGAGCTGATGATGCGCGACTGGAAGACGTTCTCCTCTACCCGGCCGGCCTTCGAGGAGATCGGGCAGCCGATGATCCTGCTGTCCGACGACCCGCCCGACCACCAGCGGGTCCGCACGGTCATCTCCCGGGGCATGTCGCCCGCGGTGCTGCGGCGGATGCAGGACATGTTCGAGTCCGAGGCCGACCGGATCGTCCGGTCGCTGCTCGACGCCCCCGGCGGGATCATCGACGGGCACGCCGACCTCGCCAAGCGCTACATCCTGCAGGTCTTCCCGGACGCGATCGGGCTCGGCGACACCAACCGGGAAATGCTGATCCGCTTCGGGCACGCGCAGTTCAACATGTTCGGACCAAGAACGATATCTACCGGGAGTCCATGGACGCGGCCGGCGAGGTCTTCGAGTGGTCGCGGCCCACTGCAAACGGGACGCGGTGCAGCCCGGCGGCAGCTGCACGGCGATGTACGAGGCGGCCGTCAGCGGGGCGGTCACCCCGGAGGAAGCCGAGATCCTGGTCCGGACCCTGTACTCGGCCGGGTCCGACACCACCATCTACTCCCTCGGCAACACGCTGCGGGCCCTGGCCGAGAACCCGGACCAGTACGCGCTGCTGCGCTCCGACGCCGGCGAGTTCGCGGTGCGGGCCTTCGAGGAAGGCCTCCGCTACGACAACCCGGCCCGGTTCACCCGGCGCCGGGCGGTCACCGAGACCGATGTCGACGGGGTGACGCTGCCGGCCGACGCGAAGCTGCTGCTCCTGCGCATGCCCGCCGGCCGGGACCCGCGCCGCTGGAAGAACCCGGGCCGTTACGACATCACCCGCGACGTGGTCGGGCGGCACCTGGGGCTGGGATTCGGCGTGCACGCCTGCGTGGGCGCGCGGGTGGCCCGGCTGGAAGGCGTGTCGCTGGTGTCCGCGCTGGCCCGGCACGTCGCGTCGGTCGAGCTGGCCAGGGAACCCGAGGTGACCACCAACATGGCGGTGCACGGGCACGAGCGGCTGCCGCTGCGGATCGTGCCGGCCTGAGTCCGCTCGCGGCGTTAGTCCGCTCGCGGCGTTAGTCCGCGGGCGGGCGGCCCGGCTACGGGAGCTTGCGGAAGTCCCAGCTGGTGATCTTGTCGGGGACCAGGCGGAGCCAGGCGTGCCTGCCGTCGTTGCCCCCGGCGCCGTACTTCGCGGCCATCAGGCGTTCGGGCTCGGCCAGGGTCTCGTCGGGCGTGCCGGTCCGGGGTACTTCGCCGACGGCCTCCACGCTGCCCCGCAGCTCGGCTCCGCGCAGCTCGCCGTACTGCTCACCCGCGTCGATCAGCACCGCGACCCGGGGATCGCGTTCCAGGTCGGTCCAGCGCTGGCTCTTGACCAGCGAGGTCAGCCACAGCGCACTGCCGTCCCACACGTACCAGAGCGCGGTCAGGTGCGGTCCCTGCGGGCTCGCGGTGGCCACCCGGCAGGTGTGCTGGGTGACCAGGAACTCGTTCAGCTCCGCGGGATCCATCGCGATCTTGCGCGCCCGCCGCTGCTCTTTCACCGGTTGGCTCCTTCGCTGCTCAGGGCGTCGGACTGCTCGGCGCAGACCTCGGCCATGGCCTGGTGCGCGGCCCGGGACAAGCCGGGGAAGTTGACGAAGCCGTGCGGGACGCCGACGTACTCGGTGAGCCGGACCGGGACCCCGGCAGCGCGCAGCACGGCGGCATAGCGCTGCCCGTCCTCGCGCAGCGGGTCGTGCTCCGCGACCTGGATCAGGGCGGGCGGCAGGCCGGCGTGGTCGGCGGCCAGCAGCGGTGACACCCGCGGATCGGTGACGTCGCCGGCGGGACCGAGGTAAAGCCGCTTGTAGGCGTCCAGCTCGGCGCTGGACAGGAACGGCGCGTTCGGGGCGGCCGCCGACGGCTCATCCGAGTCGGTCAGGTCGGCCGCGGGGTAGATCAGCGCCTGGTGCCGGATCGCCGGGCCACCGCGATCCCGGGCGAGCAGGCAGCACACGGCGGCGAGGGTGGCGCCCGCGCTCTCCCCCATCACCCCGGCCGGGCCGGCCGCACCCAGCTCCGCGGCGTTGTCCGCCGCCCAGGTCAGGGCCGCGTAGCAGTCGTCAACGGCGGCCGGGAACGGGTGCGAGGGCGCGAGCCGGTACTCCACCGAGACGACGACCGCCCCGACGCGGTCCGCGACCGTACCGCAGATCCAGTTACCCAGGTCCAGGTCTCCGAGCACGAACCCGCCGCCGTGGAAGTAGACGATCAGCGGGCGGCGGCCGGCTTCAGCGGTGCCGACGGTGCCGGCCGTGCTGGCGGCGGTCGTGCTGGCGGCGGTCGTGCTGGCGGCGGTGACGGTGCTGGCCGCGTCGGCCCGGCGGTAGACGCGGACCGGGATTTCGCCGCCGGGGCCGGGGATCCGGCGGTCGGTCGTCTGGACCGTCGCCGGGACCGCGCCGAAAATCCAGTTCATCACCTTGTTATCCGGCATGCTGCGGGACTGCAAGGCGATGATCTCGGCGTCGCTCTTGCCCGCCACCGACGCCTGCTTCCGGGCCAGCCACCCCCAGGCGCGGAGACGGAGGTTGACTGGCGTCGCGGACGGCCCGTTCTGCTTGATCACCTGCCTACGATCTCACTTTCCCGAGGGGCGAACCAGTGCACCGTCCCGCAGAGCGAACCAGGACGTGAATCGTCAGCGCCGGCCGGTACCGTCGGCGTCGCGACGGCCCGGCGTCACCGGGGAGCGCGGAAGGACCGGCTACCCGTCGTACCTGGTTGGCCTGGTGGTCCGGGTGCGGCCAGACGGCAGAGTCCAGCGGATTACCCCCGGCTCGACCTGCTCGACGGCCCAGTCGGGACCCTGCTTGCAGCGATGGTGGGTCCGGCACTTAGGACCCAGGTTGCACTGGTCGGTCGGCCCGGCGGGATAAGGGACGGTGTGATCAAGGTCGGCGTAAATGGCCTGGGCGCCGCAGCCGGGGGCGTCGCACAGCGCGGTGCGAGCGCGGATCAGGTG
>DASWUW010000780.1:0-11405 GCA_036406335.1 Trebonia sp. | reverse complement strand
CGGGGGGGACTTCCCCGTGATCACCGTGGCGGACATGGTGCGCACCGAGCGCGCGTTCCTGGACCAGCTCGGCATCGGCCGGCTGGCCGCGGTGGCCGGCGGTTCGCTGGGCGGCATGCAGGCCCTGGAATGGGCCGTCCTGTTTCCCGACCAGGTCGACGCCATCGTGCCGATCGCCAGCACTCACGCCCTGCAGCCGCAGGGCGTGGCCTGGAACTCCATCGCCCGCGACGCGATCATGCGCGACCCGGCCTGGCAGGGCGGCCACTACTACGGCACCGGCCGCGCCCCCGAGGCCGGAATGGGCCTGGCCCGGATGGTCGGCCACGTCACCTACCTGTCCTCCCAGGCGCTGGAGGACAAGTTCGCCCGCCGCCTGCAGGCCTCCCCCGGGGAGACCGCGGAGCGCGACCTCCGTTATACCCTCACCGAGCCGGAGTTCGAGGTGGAGAGCTACCTGCGCCACCAGGCCGCCTCGTTTGTCCGGCGCTTCGACGCCAACACCTACCTTTACACCTCGCGCGCGCTGAGCTACTTCGACCTGGCCCGGCAGCACGGCGGGTCGCTGAAGCGGGCGCTGGCGGACGTCTCCGCGCGGACGCTGCTGATAGCGTTCAGCTCCGACTGGCTGTACCCGCCGTCCGCGTCGCGGGAGATCTTCGACGCGCTCCGTGCCCTCGGCAAGCCGGCCGAGTTCCACGTCATCGAAGCCCCCTACGGGCACGACTGCTTCCTGCTGGAGGAGGCGCGGCAGACGCCCCTCGTCCGCCGCTTCCTGAGGAGATCCCCATGACAGACCACCCTGTGTCAGCCAGCACCGCGGCACCCGCTGGCGGCCGGGTCGAACAGGACCGGGTGTTCGGCTTCGAGACCCGGCAGCTGCACGCCGGGCAGCGCCCCGACCCGAACACCGGCGCCCGGGCGGTGCCGATCTTCCAGACGTCCAGCTACGTGTTCGAGGACCCGGAGTCGGCGGCGGCGTACTTCAACCTGCAGGAGTACGGCAATACCTACTCGCGCATCATGAACCCCACGGTGGCGGTGTTCGAGGAGCGGGTGGCCAACCTCGAGGGCGGCGCCGGGGCGGTCGCGTTCGCCAGCGGGATCGCGGCGCAGGCGGCCGCGCTGTTCACCCTGCTGCAGCCGGGCGACCACGTGGTCTCGTCCTCCGCCCTCTACGGCGGGACGGTGAACCAGTTCAAGCACCTGCTGGGCAAGCTGAACGTGGAGCTGACCTGGGTCGACCCCGACGACCCGGACGCCTGGCGCCACGCGGTGCGGGACAACACCAAGGCGTTCTACGCCGAGACGATCGGCAACCCGGGCGGGAACGTGCTCGACATCGAGGCGGTGGCGTCCGTCGCGCACGCCCGCGGGCTGCCGCTGATCGTGGACAACACGTTCGCCACGCCTTACCTGTGCCGCCCGATCGAGTGGGGCGCCGACATCGTGATCCACTCGGCGACCAAGTTCCTCGGCGGGCACGGCACCTCCATCGGCGGCGTGGTGGTCGAGTCCGGCCTGTTCGACTGGTCCAACGGGCGCTTCCCGGTGATCGCCGAGCCGTCCCCCGCCTACCACGGCCTGAAGTTCCACGAGACGTTCGGGACCTACGGCTACCTGATGAAGCTGCGGGCCGAGACGCTGCGCGACCTCGGCGCGGCGCTCTCCCCGTTCAACGCCTTCCTGTTCCTGCAGGGAATCGAGACCCTGTCGCTGCGGATGGAACGCCACGTGCAGAACGCGCTGGCGGTCGCCGCCTTCCTGCACGAGCACGAGCTGGCCGCCAACGTGACCTACGCCGGCCTGCCCGGCAGCCGGTACCGGCCGCTAGTGGAAAAGTACCTGCCGCGCGGCGCGGGCGCGGTGTTCTCGTTCGACTGCGCCGGCGGCCGGGACGGCGGGCAGGACCTCATCCGCGGGGTGTCGCTCTGGTCTCACCTGGCCAACGTGGGCGACGCGAAGAGCCTGATCATCCATCCCGCCAGCACCACGCACCGCCAGCTGAGCGAGGACGAGCTGCGGGCAGCGGGCGTCGGGCCGGGCACCGTCCGGCTGTCCGTCGGCACCGAGGACGCCGACGACCTGATCTGGGACCTCGAGCAGGGTTTCACGTTCGTCGCGGCGTCGGCCGGCCATCAGGCGGCGGGAAAGAAGGTAGCGACCGCATGACCGGTTTCGAGCTCGAGAAGTACCAGGACCCGCTGACCATCCAGCGGGTGCTGCACCGGGCCAGGACCATCGCGGTGGTGGGCCTGTCCGGCAACCAGCTGCGCCCCAGCAACTTCGTCGGCTACTACCTCAAGCGCCACGGTTACCAGGTGATCCCGGTGAACCCGCGGGAAAGCGAGATCCTGGGCGAGAAAAGCTACCCGACCCTGCTCGACGTGCCCGTGCCGGTAGACGTGGTGGACGTCTTCCGCGCGCCGGACGCGCTCCCGGCGATCGCGCGGGACGCGGTCGCCATCGGGGCGGGCACCCTCTGGTGCCAGTTCGGGGTGATCAACGCCGAGGGGGCGAAGATCGCCGAGGACGGCGGGCTCACCGTGGTCATGGACCGCTGCGTCAAGATCGAGCACGCGCGCTACCTGGGGCGCATGCACTGGCTCGGCTTCAATACCCAGCGCATCACCTCGGTCCGCTCCGGCTTGCAGTAAGCGTTCGACACGCAACGTCAAGACTAGCTCCGGCGTCTTTATAGACGCATGATTCAGCTATGAAGGACGTGACGGCAATGGCGAAACCCAGGAAGACTGGCCGGCTAGCAATGATCGGTGCGAGCGCGGTAGCGGCGAGCGCGCTCGCCGTGACCGCGGTCACGGCGGGAACCGCGTCTGCCGCGCCCGGAAACGGCGCGGCGGCGACCGCGAAGACAGTCGCGCAGGCGGGGGTGGCCGCGTCGCCCGCCTATGTCCCGTCGGCGCGGACCTTGTCCCTGGGGATGAGAGGCGTGGACGTCAAGGCGGCCCAGAGACGGCTGTCGGCGCTCAAGTACTACCCGGGCCCGATTGACGGCGAGCTGGGCACGGACACCCAGGCTGCCCTGTGGGCGTTCCAGGAGATCAACGGGATCAAGGTGACCGGCGTAGTCGACACCGCCACCAAGAAGGCGCTGGTGCACCCCAGGAGTTACAAGTCGCCCGTCTACCCGGGCAAGCGGGCCACCCGCATCGAGGTGAGCCAGGCCCTCGAGGTACTGGTCTACTACCAGAACAGCAAGATCGTGCTGGTCAGCCATGTCTCCAGCGGCGGCGGCTACTACTACAACGGCGGCTCGCGGGCGATCACCCCCAACGGGACCTACAACACCACGGTGTACCTGCCCGGCTGGGTCCACGTGCCGCTGGGCGAGATGTACAACCCGGTCTTCTTCATCAGCACGGTGTTCGCCATCCACGGCGACACGTACGTGCCGCAGGGCCCGGCCTCGCACGGCTGTATCCGGATCCCGATGGACACCTCGCAGTTCTTCCACAAGATGGTGAAGACCCCGGGCACGCAGGTGCACGTCTACGGCACGCCGCAGTGGGAGAGGTAGTTCGCCCGGCAGGCGTGTAGACGCCCGTCGCTGGCCGGGTAATAGTGGGAGACGGTGCTTACCGCGTCCCCTGTACCCGGCCAGCTCGAGATGGGTGATCACATGCTGCAGGCCTTTGCCTTCGAAAAAGTCGGTGTCGTCGTCGGCGACCTCTACTTCCTGGACCCCAACCCGCACAAAGGGCAGGAGGGTCCCGAGCACGGCGTCCGGCTCGAGCTGCGGGCCTTCGACCGGGGCGAGCCGAAGAGCTCCATCTACTCGGCGGTCCCGATCGCCGTAGGCCAGCCGATCTGGCGGCTGGACCTGCTCGAGGCGGTGGACGGCAAGCCGGGCAGCTTCAACCGCACCCACCACCACCCGATGTTCACCGCGCAGTGGGACCCGACCTCCCGCGTCTACCAGCGCGAGCTCTCCTCCGACCCGCTCGGCTGGCTCGCGGGCCAGCTGGCCGACCTGCCGGGAATCCTGGAGCGGGCCGAGGTGCCGCCGGAGACCGCCGATCCCGCTGACGCGGGCAGCCTCAAGGAGATGGCCCCCGTGATCGTCGCGGCCGCCAGCATGATGCTGGACAAGGTCCGGGCAGGCGAACTCGGGCGCGCCCCGGCCGGCGACGCGGCCGACAGCATCAGGAACGGCTGGCTCTAGCGCGGGCAACGAGCCGCGGGCAGCGGGCAACGGGCAGCGGGCAGCGGAGGAGTAGGTCGCTCGATTCCGGGGCAGGGCCCTTTGTTAGCGTAACGAAAGATGGCTTTTCCGACCGGCGTGGCTAGGCTGTCTTCCGGCGTTCGCATATAAGGGGCGGCGACAGGTTGTGGCTCGCGACGAATCCGTGGTCGGCACGATAGGGCTGGTGATGATCGCCACGCGCGGCGAGAAGGGTCCGGGCGAGGTCCGGGTGCGGATCCGCGGCGGCTCGGAGAACTTTCTCGCCTGGTCTGAGGCCCCGCTCCCGCGGGGGACCACCGTGCTGGTGACCGACTGCCGCGGCCCGCGTACGGTCGAGGTCAGGAAATGGGACGACCCGCTCGGCGAGGCCCCCGCTTTCCCCGGTTCTGCTTAAGTTCTCGCTCAGGAGAGTGAAACGATGTTCGGTTACCGAGTTCCCGCCCCGGATGAGGCCATGCTCATCTCCGGCGGCCGCCGCGGGATGAATGACGCGCCGTTCCGGGTAGTCACCGGGCACGGCGCGTTCGTTACCCCGTTCTTCCGCAAGGTCAGGTACCTGACGCTTTCGATGCAGGAATCTGAGGTGGCGGAGACCTGCGTCACCAAGCAGGGCATCTCGCTCAACGTCCGGGCGGTAATCGCGTTCAAGGTCGGCTACGACGCGGAGTCCATCGTCAACGCCGGGCAGCGGTTCCTGTCCGACCAGGACCAGATGTCCATCCTGACCGGGCGGATCTTCGCCGGCCACCTGCGGTCGATCATCGGCTCGATGACCGTCGAGGAGATCGTCACCGAACGGCAGAAGCTGGCCACCGAGGTACTCGACGGGTCGAAGACGGAGATGGGCACCATCGGCCTGACCGTCGACTCGCTGCAGATCCAGTCCATCGACGACATGGGGGCCGGCTACATCGCGGCGATGGCCGCGCCCAACAACGCGGCGATCCAGCGGCAGGCGAAGATCGCCCAGGCGGCGGCAGACCAGGCCGCGGCCGAGGCGCAGCAGGCGTCGGTGCGCAAGCAGGCCGAGTTCGCCCGGATGACCGCGGTCGTCCAGGCCCAGTACAAGGCTGAGATCGACAAGGCCCAGGCGTCGGCGGCGCAGGCCGGCCCGCTGGCCCAGGCCGAGGCGCAGCGCGCGGTCATCTCGGCCCAGGCGGAGCTGGCCCAGCACCAGGCCGAGCTGCGCCAGCAGCAGCTCGTGTCCGAGGTGATCCGGCCCGCCCAGGCCGAGGCGGAGAAGGTGAAGATCCTCGCCATCGCCGACGCGGAGCGCACCCGGATCGCGGCCGAGGCGGCCGCGTCCAACAACCGGGTCGCGCTTGACCAGATGCTCATCGCCCAGCTCCCGCAGATCGTCAAGGAGGCGGCGGAGGGCCTGAAGGGCGCCAACGTCTCGGTGCTGAACGGCGCCGACGGGCTCAGCGAGATCGCCGCCGGACTGGTCAGCCAGGGCCTGACCATCCTGGACTCGGTGCGCAAGGGCGTGGGGTCACCGCTGGCGGACAACACCGCGCCCGCCCCCAGCCCGCCGGCCCGGACCGCGGTGGTCCCGAACGCGCTGAACAGCGGCCGCGGGCCGGCCGCCTAACGGCCGGCGAGCAGCGCGGCCAGCCCGGCGGCGGCGGAACCGCCGGGCAGCGCCGCGTGCACCAGTTCGGTGCGGTGACACAGCCGGGGCCCGTCCACCGGGACGGCGGTGACGCCGGGGCCGAACAGCGCGGTTTCCGGCAGCAGGGTCAGGCCGTGCCCGGCGGCCGCCAGCTGGATCAGCGTCAGCGGGTCCGTCCCGGTGTAGCAGAAGGCGGCCCGGAACCCTTCGGTGCCCGCATGCCGGCGGATCTCCGCCAGCGGCGGGGCGACGCTGTCGGCCGCTATCCAGCGGGCGTCGGCCAGGTCGGGCAGCCGCAGCGCGGTCCGGGCGGCCAGCGGGTGGCCGGACGGCAGCACGATCCTGACCGGCTGCTGCAGGAGGCCCACCGCGGTGACCGGGGCCAGCTCGGGAAGCGGGTCTCCCGGAGCGGTCAGCCCGTCGGTCAGGCCCAGGCCGAATTCGCCGCGGGCAACCGCGCCGCCTATCCGCTCCCGGTCCGCGGTCTGGACGGTGACGTCCAGCCGGGGCATCCGGTGCCGGAGTTCGGCCAGCGCCGCCCCGAGCGCGGCGGTCCCGCCGGCCAGCGGGGAGACGCCGACCACGAGGACGGCGGCCGGGGCGGTGGTCATCCGGGTGACGTCGGCCCGGGCCGCGTCCAGGCGGAGCAGGATGGGCCCGGCGTGCTCGAGCAGCCGGGCGCCCGCCTCGGTCGGGGTGACCGGGCGGCGGTGCAGCAGCCGGGTCTTCAGGTCACCTTCCAGCGCCGCTATCTGCTGGGATACCGCGGCCTGGGTATAACCGAGCTCGGCGGCGGCGGCCGAGAAGGAGCCCCGGCGGGCCACCGCGACGAACGTCCTGAGCTGCTGTGCCTCCACCCGATAAGCATCGCTTATCGGGCGGTAAGAAATCAGCGTTGGCGCTTACCCCGCCTGGTCGCGACGATGAACGCATGACCAGCCACATTCCCCGGATCGCGCTGGTGGGCGACCGGTCCGCGAACGTCCGGGCCCACGCGCGCATCCCCGCCCTCATCGACGCGCTCGTCACCCGCGAGTCGCTCACCCTCGACCCCTACTGGATCGCCACCCCGGACGCGGCGGAGTGCGACCTCGGCGGCTTCGACGCGATCTGGGTCACCCCGGGCAGCCCGTACCAGAGCGGCGCGGGCGCCATCGCGGCCGTGCGCACCGCGCGGACGCGAGGCATCCCGTTCCTCGGCACCTGCGGCGGTTTCCAGTACGCGCTGCTGGAGTACGCGCACAACGTCTGCGGGCTGGCCGGCGTGGAGAACGCGGAGGTGGCCCCCGGTGCGGCGGAGCACTTGATCGTCCCGCTGGAGTGTTCGCTGGCCGGCCACGAGGAGGCGGTCATGGTAGTGCCCGGCACCCTCGCCGCCCGGGTCTCCGGCCCGGGCCGCCGCACCGAGCGCTACCACTGCAGCTACGGGCTCAACCCGCGCTACCTGGACGCACTCGCGGCCGGCGGGCTGCGGTTCAGCGGCTTTGACGACAGCGGCCAGGTGCGCGTCGCCGAGCTTCCCGGGCACCCGTTCTTCCTCGGCACCCTGTTCCAGCCGGAACTGTACGGGGACGGCAGCCGGCCCCACCCGGTTATTCGCGCGCTGGCGGAAGCGGCGGTGCGGCAGGCCGCCCGGCAAACGGCCCCAGCGGCCTAGCCGGCTTACGCCGCCGGGTCCCGCAGCAGGATGAAGTTATTCGCGGTCAGCTTCATCACCAGGTCGCCGTTGGCATTGACCAGCTCGGCGAGGGACTTGACGATTCCCCGGTCGGGCTTGCTGGCCGAGCGCCGGGCTTCGAGAACGGTGACCGTGACCTGCAGCGGGTCGCCGGGGCGGACCGGCCGGGGCCAGCGGATCTCGTCCACGCCGGGGGAACCGATGCTGCTTTCCGGGCTGACGTAGTAATCGACCAGGTGGCGCATCATCATGCTGGCGGTGTGCCAGCCGCTCGCGATCAGCCCGCCGAACGGGCCGTCCTTGGCCGCCGCCGGGTCGATGTGAAACGGCTGCGGGTCGTAGTCCCGGGCAAAAGCGATGATCTGCGTCTCACTCAGCGTGAACGTACCGCAGTCCAGCGTGAGCCCGGGGACATAGTCCTCGAAGTAGCGGATTACCCGCGTCGGATGATCAGTCACGCCCGCCAGTATGGCAAAACCCCGGCCGGGCCGGCTGCCCGCGGTGGCGCATTGTCCCTGGCCCTACCCGTCTGACCGAATTTGATCACGACACGATCACAGAAAAAAATCAGTTCGCCTGCGGACGCTCGCCGCTCCCTGCCATAGTTCCGTCATCGGTTCGGTACGGGACGAAAATGCCGAAAGGTCTACAGAACGTAGCAAGCCGTAACATAACCGGCGCGTCCTCATCGGACGCGTCATTTGCATCAGAGCCCGCTGAGCGGCGCCTAGCGCCGGGTAGGCCGGCACGGCATCAACCTTGGGGAGAACATGACCGCTGGGCTTAGTGACCGCCGGCCGGTGCGGATCCGGCGCGTGGGCAAGCACACCAGCCCCTCGCAGGTAGAGAAGGTCGCGCTGCAGGCGGGCAAGGCCGCCCCGGCCGTGGCCATCGCGGGCGCGCTGGTAGCGGCGCCGCAGGCCCAGAACCTGCTCGCCGCCGCGCCGGCCGCCGCCGCCGCGCCGGCCACGGTGACCGGCCACCAGACAGCCGACGGCACCGGGGCGGGCACCGTCAAGGCGACGCTCGACTCATTCCAGGCCCAGGCCGTCACGGTCGTCTCGGCCAAGCCGGCCAGGCACGCGGCGGCCGCCGCGACCACCACCTACCGGGTGCGCAGCGGCGACACGCTGTCCACGATCGCCGACCGGTTCTACCACAACGCGGCCGACTGGCAGTGGATCTACCACGAGAACGAGAGCAAGCTCCCGAACCCGAACATGATCTACGTGGGCGAGAGCCTGACCATCCCGGGCCACGCGGTCGCGGGGCCCACGCCCACCGCCTACGTGCCCAAGCACTCCAAGACGACCTCCAAGCCGAAGAAGGCCGGCGGTTCCGCCGAGGGCGGCGGGGTGGTCGTGCAGACGACCGCGGCGGGCGACTACACCTGCTCCGGCCTGGAGCGGATCTGGGAAGAGGCAGGCGGCAGCTCGGCTCACGCCTTCATGGCGGCCGAAATCGCCAAGGCCGAGTCCGGCGGCAACCCGAATGCGATCAGCCCGACCGACGACTTCGGCCTGTGGCAGATCAACGGCTCCAACGGCGCGCTAGCCACGCTTAACGTGCTCGGAAACGCCAGGTCGGCCATCATCTTGTCCGACAACGGCAGCAACTGGAACGCGTGGACCACGTACCACAGCGGCGCCTACTCCGGACGGTGCTGACCCGCTAGCGGGTTCCGGCCAGGGTCTCCTCGATGCCGAGGCGGGCCAGCTCGTCGGCCCGCTCGTTGCCCGGGTCCCCGTTGTGGCCCTTGACCCAGTGCCAGCTGACCTCGTGCGGCGCCAGGGCGGCGACCAGGCGCTGCCACAGGTCAACGTTCTTCACCGGCTGCTTGGACGCGGTCTTCCAGCCGTTGCGCTGCCAGCCGGGCAGCCATTTGGTGATCCCGTCGAGCACGTACTTGCTGTCGGTGTAGAGCTGTACCGGCACCGGCCGGGTCAGCGCCTCCAGCGCCGAGATGGCGGCGAGCAGCTCCATCCGGTTGTTGGTGGTCGCGCGCTCGCCGCCGTGCAGCTCGCGCAGCACGTCCCCGTAGCGGAGCACCGCACCCCAGCCGCCCGGCCCCGGGTTGCCGCTGCAGGCTCCGTCGGTGTAGATCACGGCGTCACTCATGCTGGAAGGCTACCGCCGCTCCGGCCGTGGGCCGCTACCATCGCGGTTCATGAATACTGGCGCCAGGACCGCGGAGCTCGTCCTCCTCAACGGGAAGATCCGGACGCCGGCCCACCCGTCCGGCTTCACCCGGGCGGCCGCGGCCAGCGACGGCGTCATCACCGCCCTGGGCGGCGACGACGAGATCCGCGGCCTCGTCGGACCGTTCACCCGGGTGATCGACCTGCACGGCCGGCTGGCCATCCCCGCCTTCGGCGACGCCCACGTTCACCCCGTCCAGGGCGGGCTGGAGTCGCTGCGCTGCGACCTGACCGGCTACCGGAGCCGGGCGGACTACCTGGCCGCGGTCGCCGTCTACAGCCAGGCCCAGCCCCCCGGCGCCTGGGTGCTCGGCGGCGGCTGGTCGATGCCCGCCTTCCCCGGCGGCACGCCGACCGCGGCCGACCTGGACACGGTCACCGGCGGACGGCCCGCGTTCCTGCCCAACCGCGACCACCACAGCGCCTGGGTGAACAGCGCCGCGCTGGCCCTGGCGGACATCACCGGGCGCACCCCCGACCCGGCCGGCGGCCGGGTCGAGCGCGACCCCGAGGGGAATCCGACCGGGGCGCTCCACGACGGCGCCATGCGGCTGGTCGCGGACTACGTGCCGCAGCCGAGCCGGGCCGAGCTCACCGCCGGGCTGCTCGCCGCCCAGCGCCACCTGCACTCGCTCGGCATCACCAGCATCCAGGACGCCTGCGTCGGCGAGGCGGGCGAGATCAGCATTCCCGACACCTTTGCCACCTACCGCAGCGCCGCCGCTGACCGGCTGCTGACCTGCCGGGTCACCGGCGCGCTGTGGTGGGACCGGCGCCGCGGCCTGCACCAGCTCGACCTGCTGCAGGAACGCCGGGAGCAGACCGACGGCGGCGGCTACTTCCGCGCCACCTCGGTCAAGCTCATGCTGGACGGGGTATGCGAGACGTTCACCGCCGCGATGGGCTCGCCGTACCTGGACGGCCACGGCCACGCCACCGGTCACGCCGGGGCCCTGTTCATCGAACCGGACGAGCTGGCGGCGGCCGCCGCCAGGCTGGCCGAGCTCGGCTTCCAGATGCACTTCCACGCGATCGGCGACCGTGCGGTCACCGCGGCGCTAGACGCGCTGGCGGGCCTGACCGAAGCCCAGCGGGCCAGCGGCCGTCATCACATCGCGCACCTGCAGTTCATCCGCCCGGCCGACCTGGAGCGGTTCGCCCGGCTCGGCGTCACCGGCAACTTCCAGCCGCTGTGGGCCTGCCAGGACGAGCAGAACGACAAGCTCACCCTGCCCTTCGTCGGACTCGAGCGGGCTAACTGGCAGTACCGGATCGGGTCGCTGCTGCGCCTGGGCACCCGCGTCGCCTTTGGCAGCGACTGGCCGGTGTCCAGCGCCGACCCGCTGCAGGAGCTGCACGTGGCGGTCAACCGGATGCTGTCCAGCAGGCTGGGCGAGCCGGGCACGGCCGAGACCACCCGGCCGCTGCTGGCCGCCGAGGGGATCGGGATAGACGCCGCGGTCGACGCCTTCACCCGCGGCGTGGCCTACGTGAACCACGAGGAAGACACCGCGGGCACGCTCGAGCCGGGCAAGGTCGCCGACTTCGCGATCCTCGACCAGGATCTCTACACCATCGGGCCAGACGCGATCGGCGACACCTCGGTGGCCCTGACGATCGCCGCCGGCCAGGTCGTGCACGGCGATGAGTAGGCGGCGGGGCGGCTCGCAGCCCGGGTTCGTTCGGGATAACCGGGAGGGGGCCGGCGGGCGA
>DASWUW010000779.1:0-10656 GCA_036406335.1 Trebonia sp. | reverse complement strand
CCAGCAGCGGCTGGTCGGCGGCCGCCGCGACCCGGAGCCGCCCGGCCGAGCCGGGCATTCCCGGAGCCGGCCAGGTACCCGGCGCCTGACCGCCCGGGGCCGCGTTGGCCCGGGTCAGCCGGTAGACCCGGCAGTTACGGTGCACCCGCATGACCAGGCCGGCCCGGTGGCTCCAGGCGGCCGCGAACGCGTCCGCCGCCTCGGTGGGCGCGTCGACGCCGAAGACGGGCCGGCCGGTCTTGGCCAAGACCGCGGCGAGCGCGGCGGCCATCTCGGGCACCCGGCCGGAGACCAGCAGCGGTACCGCCGGGTGATGCAGGAACGCACCGCGCGGGTCGCCTCCGTCCGGAGGTTCCCACCAGCCGAACAGCAAACCGCCCCACGGGCCGGCACCGGGCTGGCCCGCGCCGGGCTGGCCCGCACCGGGCTGTCCGTCCGCCGCGTCCAGGGGCCAGCCGAAGCGCGCGGCCTGCGCAGCCGACAGCAGCAGGGAGTTCTCCGCCGCCCGGGCTACGAGGTAGCCGCCTGCCGCCGCCATGAACCGGTCGAGGTCGGGAGTGGTGCGCCAGCCCATAATGCCCTCCAGTATGGCCTCCCGCCCGGGGAACGCAAGCGGACCGGACGGCGGTTACCGCGCGGGCGCAAGCGGCGCTGAGCACAAGGCGAGCGGCCCTCAGTAGTGGATTGTTAACAATCCGTTCGGTAATTGTTGACAATCTTCGCTCCGGGTCCCTAGCGTCAGAGCATGGCAGCAGGAACGACGGGCGGGGCCCGGGTCGGGGAGGCCGCACGGGCGCGCGCTTTCGCCGCGCTGCGGCACTCCATCCTCAGCGGGGACGTCGCTCCCGGTCAGCGGCTGGTGGAGGAGGAACTGGCGGGCACCCTGGGGGTAACCCGGCAGTCGCTGCGGTCCGCGCTGCTCGACCTGACCGCGGAAGGACTAGTCGAACGTATCCCTAACCGCGGCGCCCGGGTCCGGATCGTGTCCACCGACGAGGCCGTCGCGATCACCGAGTGCCGGATGGCCCTGGAGGCGCTGTGCGCGGCCAAGGCCGCGGAGCGGATCAGCGACGACGAGGCGGCGCAGCTGCGCGAGCTCGGCGGGTCGCTCGAGCGCGCGGTGGCCGACGCCAACCCGCTCAAGTACTCCGAGCTCAACCGGGAACTGCACCGCCGGGTGGTGGCCATCTCCGGCCAGCAGGTCGCGGGCGGCCTGCTGGAGCGCCTGCACGGCCAGATCGTCCGGCACCAGTTCCAGCTCGCGCTCCGCGCCGGGCGGCCCGAGGTGTCACTGGGCGAGCACCTCGCCATCCTGCGGGCCGTCGCCGACCGCCGGCCAGCGGACGCCGAGCAGGCGGTCAAGGTTCACCTGGCCAGCGTGATCACCGCACTCCGGGCCGGAGAGCGGGCACCGGGCCGCCGCCCGCCGGACTAACCCAGCCCACCCATCCGGTCACAGTCACCGAAGGACGTACCTCTTGCTCCACGTCATCGTCACCGACCCGCCCCGCGCCAACCTGGCCGAGGTCGACCAGCTGGCCGCGTACGGCACCGCCACCGTGCACGAGGCCATCGGCCGGACCGGCTACCTGGGCCCCGGCATCCGGCCCAGCCAGCAGGGCCGCCGCATCGCCGGCACCGCCCTCACCGTGCTGTGCTGGCCCGGCGACAACCTGATGATCCACGCGGCGGTGGAGCAGGCCCGGCCGGGCGACATCATCGTCATCACCACCGTGTCGCCCAACAGCGACGGTGCCTTCGGCGAGCTGCTGGCCACCTCGCTGGCCAGCCGCGGCGTCCGCGGCCTGGTGACGGGGGCCGGACTGCGCGACACCCAGGAACTGCGCGACATGGGCTTCCCGGCCTGGACCGCCCACGTGTCCGCCCAGGGCACGGTGAAGGAGACGGCCGGGTCGGTCAACGTACCGGTGACGCTCGGCGGCCAGGTCATCCGCCCCGGCGACGCGGTCGTGGCCGACGACGACGGCGTCTGCGTCGTGCCCCGGCTGCAGGTCGCCGGGGCCGTGACCGCGTCCGCGGCCCGGATCGCCAAGGAGGAAGCCAGCCGCCGGCAGCTCGCCCAGGGCGACCTCGGCCTCGACCTGTACAACCTCCGCCCCAAGCTGGCCGGAGTCGACTACATCAGCTACGCCGAGTACGTGCGGCGCGCCGGCGAAGGCAGCTGACGGTCGTGAGCGGTGCCCGCCCCGGCGACCCCCGGTACGAGGGAATCCGGGCCATGCAGATGCGCGGCGGGACGTCCAAAGGGCTGTACTTCCTCTCCGGCGACCTGCCCGCCGACCCGGCCGAGCGGGACGACCTGCTGCTGCGGGTGATGGGTTCGCCGGACCCGCGGCAGATCGACGGGGTCGGCGGAGCCCACCCGCTGACCTCCAAGGTCGCCGTCGTCTCTCCCTCGACGCGGCCCGGTATCGACGTGGACTACCTGTTCCTGCAGGTCATGGTGGACCAGCCGATCGTCACGGACCAGCAGAACTGCGGCAACATCCTGGCCGGGATCGGCCCGTTCGCGGTCGAGCGCGGGCTCGTGCCCGCGGGCGGCGACGAGACCCGGGTGCGGATCCGGATGGTGAACAGCGACGGGATCGTCACCGCCACCTTCCCGACCCCCGGCGGAAGGCCGCGCTACCACGGCGGCACGGCGATCGACGGCGTGCCGGGAACGGCGGCGGCCGTCGTGCTCGACTTCGAGGACTCCGGAGCCGACGGGAGCTTGTTCCCGACCGGGAACATCACCGACGTCTTCGGCGGCATCCTGGTCACCTGCGTGGACAACGGCATGCCGGTCGTCGTGGTCGCCGCGGCCAGCCTGGGCCAGACCGGTTACGAGTCGGTCGCCGAACTGGAGGGCGACGAGGAGCTGAACCAGCGCGTCCAGGAACTGCGGCTGGAAGCGGGCCCGGCGATGGGACTAGGCGACGTCAGCGGCACCACTGTGCCGAAGATTTCCCTGGTCGCGCCGCCGGCCCACGGCGGGACGATCAGCACGCGGACGTTCATCCCGGTCCGGGTGCACGAGTCCATCGGGGTGCTCGGCGCGGTCAGCGTCGGTACCGCGGTCCTCGTTCCCGGCGCGGTCGGGCACGACCTGGCCGTGCTCGGCGGCGGGGCGCGGCTGTCGGTCGAGCACCCGGGCGGCGCGCTGCAGGTCGAGGCCGAACTGGACACCACCGCGAGCCCGCCCCGGGTGGTCCGCTCCGGCGTGGTCAGGACCGCCCGCAAGCTCTTCGACGGAACCGTTTTCCCGCGCTGAGCGGTGATTCGCCGCCGCTCGCAGGCTGGCCCTACAATGAACCGATCATGGGTGAGGTGGCGATGTACAGCAAGACGCGGCTCGGCACTGACCAGATCGAGGGCGCCCGCGCGCTTACCCCGCGGGGCCGGCGGATCGTCTACCTGCTGGTCGCGATCGTGGTCGCGGCCGGGGCGGCGATCGCCGTCTGGAGCGCGGTCAGCAGCGACCCGGCGGAGACGTCGGCCAACGGCTGCGTCAGCGTGACCGTCTCGAGCACCACCGGCGGCGGCATCCTGCACTACTGCGGCGAGCAGGCCAAGACGTTCTGCCGCGGTTCCTTCGCCAAGTCGGACGCCGTGTCGCTGCTCGCCCGGCCGCAGTGCGACCTGGCCGGGCTGACCAAAGCCAAGGTCGCCGCCGCGGGCTGACCGGGCTCAGAGCTCGATGATGATCGTCACCGGGCCGTCGTTCACCAGGGCCACCTTCATGTCGGCGCCGAACCGGCCGGTTTCGACCCGGGCCCCGAGGCGGCGCAGCCCGGCGACCACGTCCGCCACCAGCGGCTCGGCCACCGGTCCGGGGGCAGCCTGGCCCCAGGACGGCCTACGGCCCTTGGCCGTGTCCGCGTAGAGGGTGAACTGGCTCACTACCAGCAGCGGGGCCCCGGTGTCGGAACAGGACTGCTCGCCGTCGAGGATCCGCAGCCCCCACAGCTTGGCGGCCAGCTTCCTGGCCTTCTCGTTCGTGTCAGCGTGGGTGATACCGACCAGGACGAGCAGCCCGGGCTCGCCGATGGCCCCGACGACCTGACCGCCGGCCGTCACACTGGCCTGGGTGACTCGCTGCGCTACCGCTCGCACGAGACGTCAGCTTACTCACGCAACTTATCGGCCCGATGTCGGCAGGCGAGGGGGACGGAACGGCCATAATGTCTCGCGTGACCCCTTTGGAGCAGTTGTCCGTGAGCGACGTGGTCGCCAACCCCGTGCTCGCGGAGGTGATCCGGTCCGGGTTCGTGGAGTCCCGGCACCGCGGCAGCATCGTGGCCATCGGCCCGGACGGCCTGTTCGCCTTTACCGCCGGCAGCGCGAACACGCCGGTCTACCCGCGCTCGTCCAACAAGCCGCTGCAGGCCGCCGCGATGCTGCGCGCCGGGCTGCCGGTCGACGGAGAGCTGCTCGCCCTCGCCGCCGCCAGCCACTCCGGCGAGGACTTCCACGCCCAGGGGGTCAACGACATCCTCGACTACGCCGGCCTGACCGAGGACGACCTGCAGTGCCCGGCGTCGCTGCCGATCGACGAGCCGACCGCGCGGCGGCTGATCCGGGAGTCCGCCCCCGGCGGACCGGGCCCGGAGTCACGGGTGCGGTACAACTGCTCCGGCAAGCACGCGGCGATGCTGGTCACCTGTATCGCCAACGACTGGCCGACCGAGACCTACCTGTCCCCCGAGCACCCGCTGCAGCTGCACATCCGGTGGACCATCGAGGACCTTGCGCGGGAGCCCGTCGCCGCGGTCGGCGTGGACGGCTGCGGCGCGCCGCTGTTCGCGCTGACCCTGGGCGGAGTCGCGCGCGCGTTCCGCGCCCTGGTGCTGGCGGAGCCCGGCTCGCCCGAGCGCAGGGTCGCCGACGCGATGCGCAAGTTCCCCGAGTGGACCAGCGGGACCGTGCGGGACGAGAACAAGCTGATGGCCGCGGTGCCGGGACTGCTGCTCAAGTCCGGCGCCGAGGGCGTCGACGTGTTCACGCTGCCGGACGGGACGGCCGCCGCGGTGAAGATCGACGACGGCAACCCGCGGGCCCGCACCCCGGTCACGGTGGCCCTGCTGAGCATGCTCGGCGCGCAGCCGCCCGCCGAGCTGGCCGTCACCGTCGTCAGCGGCGGCGGCGACCCGGTCGGGGTGATCCGCGCGGCCCGGCTGCTGTGATTACCGGGCCCGGGCGGCGGCGTGGGCGGCGAGGGTAAAACGCGGGTCGGGGGCGGGCTGGCCCGCGGCCAGGCCGGCGATGATCTCGCCTAGCAGCGGGGCGAACTTGGCGCCGTGACCGGAGCAGGGCGAGGCGACGACGAACGGGCCGCGCCGGTCGAGCAGGAAATCTTCGTTCGCCGTCCTGGTGTACAGGCAGGTCACTTCGTTGAGCGGGACGGCGTCCAGACCGGGGATCCGGCGGCGGACGAACGCCGTGGTGCGCTCGCGCGCGGCCGGGTCCACCGTGAAGTCGCGGCCGGCCGCCGTGGTGGACGTCCCCCAGGCGCTGTGCTCGCCGACCTTGACCGCGCCCGGGGCCCCGCCGTCGCGGCCGCCGGCCAGCCCGTAGTAGTCGTCCCGGCCGTCCTGGCAGATAAAGACGGGCCACGGGGCGGCGGGCACGGTGACCGGGGCGAAGTGGAAGACCTGCTGCTGGGTCACGGTCAGCGGCGGCAGCGCGACCACGTCCGCCAGCAGCGGGGCGATCCAGGCGCCGGCCGCGACCGCGATGACCGGCGCCGCGAAGGTCCCGCTGTCGGTGTGCGCGAGCGCGCGGTCACCGGCCGGGGCGGCCTCCAGCCGGGTGACCGGGGTGCCGAACCGGAGGTCGGCGCCGCCGGCCGCGGCCAGCCGGAGCATGGCGGCGACGGCCCGGCCGGGATCGAGGACCCCGGCGTCGGCGTGGTACATGACCGGGCCGGAACGTGTCCCGGCGGGGGCGAAGTCGAAGTACGGCCAGCGTTCGGCGGCGGCGGCGGGTTCCAGCAGCTCGGCCGGGACGCCGGCGGCGGCCAGGACCTCGTGCAGCCGCCGCGGGTCGCGGGCCGGGCCGAAGTCGAGGCCGCCGGTCAGCGTCAGCAGCCGCTCCCCGGCCTGGTCCTCGAGCTGCCGCCAGCATTCGGCGGCGCGGCCGGCCAGCCGCACGTACAGCGGGTCCGGGTAGGCGCGGCGGAAGATCCGGGCGCTGCCGTGCGAGCTCCCGTTGCGGTGCCCGGGGCCGAACGCCTCGAGCAGCAGCACGTCCAGGCCGCGGGCCGAGGCGGCCCAGGCGGCGGCCGCGCCCGCCAGGCCGGCACCGACGATGATCAGGTCCGCGCGCGTGGTCATCCGGGTCCCTCCGTCCGCTGAGCCGGGATGCCGGCCCCTCAGCTGATACCCGGGCTGCCAGCCGTTTACTAGGGTGGGCGGAGGAGGTAATTATCATGAAGGTTGGGCTGCAGATTCCGGACTTCAGTACGCCGCGGGGCCCGGAGGCGCTCGGGCGGGAACTGGCTACCGTGGCCCGGACCGCCGACGACGCGGGCTTCGAGTACATCGCCGTGATGGACCACTTCTTCCAGATCGCGGCGGTCGGGCCGGCTGAGCAGGCGATGCTCGAGGGC
Source organism: Trebonia sp. (assembly GCA_036406335.1). Classification (GTDB taxonomy): domain Bacteria; phylum Actinomycetota; class Actinomycetes; order Streptosporangiales; family Streptosporangiaceae; genus Trebonia. The sequence continues at coordinate 4,046 of DASWUW010000779.1, read as the reverse complement.
TACACCACCCTGGGCTACCTGGCCGCCTGCACCCGGCACGCGGCGCTGGTTACGCTGGTGACCGGGACCGTCTACCGGGAGCCCGCCGTCCTGGCCAAGATCGTCACCACGCTGGACGTGCTGTCCGGCGGGCGGGCCTGGCTGGGGATCGGGGCGGCGTGGAACGAAGAGGAGTCCCGCGGGCTCGGAATCCCGTTCCCGCCGGTCGCCGAGCGGTTCGAGCGGCTGGAGGAGACGCTGCAGATCTGCCTGCAGATGTGGCAGGGCGACGAGAAGCCGTACCCGGGCAAGTACTACCAGCTGGAACGCCCGCTGAACTCGCCCCAGTCACTGTCCCGCCCGCACCCGCCGATCATGATCGGCGGCGGCGGGGAGAAAAAGACACTGCGCCTGGTCGCGCGGTACGCCGACGCGTGCAACCTGTTCGCCGGGCGCGACGAGGCCCGGAAGCTGGCGGTGCTGCGCCGGCACTGCGAGGCGGTCGGCCGCGACTACGACACCATCTACAAGACCGCCTACTACTACTTCGACCCGTCCCGGGGCGCGCAGCGCATCGTGGACGAGCTGGGCGCGCTGGCCGAGCTCGGCTTTGACGCCGCGCTGGGCGGGGTGGCCAACGTATGGGACGTGACGCCCCTGGAGGTCATCGGGTCCGAGGTCATTCCGGTGGTGGCCGACCTGTAAACCGCTCTCACCTGGTTTCTATTACTTTTGGTGATAGAATCGGCACACATAGTCATCAGCCGGCCGGTCGCCGGCGGCGGCCGAGGGGGAAGCTATGCGGGTGATCCGGGGCGGCCGCATTACCGCCGACTGGCGGTTCCTGCCGCCGCTGCGCGGCCAGTGGTGGGTCACCGCGTTCCTGGCGGCCGCCGCCGCCCTGGCAGTCAGCGGGGCGCTGCTCACGTCGGGCGGGGGCGCCGGGGGCGCGGCCGCCCGGGTAACCCCGGGCGGGACAGCGTCGCTCTCGGCGGTCACTTCGTCGTCGCCCGCGCCGGTCCCGGTTCCGGCGCCGGCCGCGCCCGCCGGGGGGCGGTAGCGGACGGTCCGGGTGAAACCGGGGACCGTTCGGGCGGGTGGAGCGGGGTTGGCCGGCGGTCTCAGCCGCGGGCGAGGAACTCCTCGATAGAGACGGCGAGGGCCACCGGGGTCTCGAACATCGGGTAGTGCCCGGTACCGCGGAGCACCTCGAGCTCGGAATTCGGGTAGACCTGCAGCCAGGTCTGCTCCATGAACTCGGCGGGCTGAGTCGGGTCGTACTCGCCGGTGATGACCTTGACCGGGACCTCGCTGCCCTTGACCTCGGCCAGGATGTCGGCCCGGGCCCAGGATTCCAGGTAGGCGCCGAACGCGCCCGGGTCGGCCGCCTCCAGCGAATGGCGGACCACCAGGTCGACGAACGCGGGGGTCAGGCGGCTGCCGGTCGCGTAGTTGACGATCATGCCGCGGCTGGCGGAGCTGGCGGCGGCCGACTTGAACAGCGACCACTCGGACTCGCCGAGGGGCAGGCCGGTGGCCGGGACCGGCGCCACGCCGACCAGCCGGCGCACCCGGTGCGGCGCCTGGGCCAGCAGGTGCTGGACCGCCACGCCGCTCATGGAGTGGCCGATCAGGCTGAACCGGTCCCAGCCGAGGTCGTCGGCCAGTCGCAGCGCGTCGGCGGCCGCCTCGGCCATGGTGAACTCGCCCGGCTCGTCCCGGCGGGAACCGTAGCCGCGCAGGTCCGGGAAGACGTAGGTGAACTGCGCGGTGTTGAGGTAGTCGGCCAGGTGGCCCCAGCCGAGGGCGGAGCCGAACCAGCCGTGCAGGGCGATGACCCGGTGGTCACCGGATCCGACCGTGACAAAGGAGCCAGCCATGAACGTAACCTAGCGGAAACCGGGTCCCGAATATAGCTGTCTGTGCTGGTAGCCGGGTTTAGCGGAAATGCCGGGTCAGCCCGGACCAGACGGCGTCGTAGTCCCGCTGACGGAAAGGCGCGCTCATCGCCTGGGCCGTCGGCAGCATCGTCCAGCGGCTTTCGAACATGACGGCGAGCGTCCCGTCGAGCTTCTGCGGGGTCAGCTCGGCGGTCGAGGCCCGGTCGTAGGTGTCCGCGTCCGGGCCGTGGCTGGCGAACGTGTTGTGCAGCGAGCCGCCGCCGGGGACGAAACCCGCCGCCTTCGCGTCGTACTGCCCGGTCACCAGGCCCAGGTACTCGGACATGACGTTGCGGTGGAACCACGGCGGCCGGAACGTGTTCTCGCCGACCAGCCAGCGCGGCGCGAAGATCACGAAGTCCGCGTTGGCCAGGCCGGGGGTGTCGGACGGGCTGGTCAGCACGGTAAAGATGGACGGGTCGGGGTGGTCGAAGCTGATCGTGCCGATCGCCATGAAGTTGGCCGTGTCGTACTTGTACGGGGCGTAGTTCCCGTGCCAGGCCACCACGTCCAGCGGCGAGTGGTCGTAGTCGGCGGCCCAGAGGCGGCCGCCGAACTTGTTCACCACCTGGACGGTGTGGTTCCGCTCCTCGAACGCCGCGTGCGGGGTGAGGAAATCCCGTTCGTTGGCCAGGCCGTTGGCGCCGATCGGCCCGCGCTCGGGCAGGGTGAACGCGGCGCCGAAGTTCTCGCCCAGGTAACCGCGGGCGAAGTCGCCGGCCAGCTCGACCCGGAACCGGATACCGCGCGGCACGACGGCGATCTCCCCCGGGCTCACCCGCAGCGGCCCGAGCTCGGTGTGCAGCACGACCGCACCCAGCTCGGGGACGAACAGCAGCTCGCCGTCGGAGTCGACGAAATAGCGCGTCGTCATCGACCGGCTGGCCGCGTACAGGTGGACGGCCAGGCCGCTGCGGATCTTGCTGTCGCCGTTGCCCGCGACGGTGAACAGCCCGTCGACGAAGTCGGCTGGCTGGTCTTCGGCCGGCAGCGGGAGCGGGTCCCAGCGCAGCCGGTTGGGATCCGGCTCGAGCTCGTCGAAGGGCGTGCCCCGGAGGTTCCCGCTGTCTATGCGACGGAACGCCGGGTGCTTCGCGCTGGGCAGTATCCGGTACGTCCAGGTCCGCCGGTTGACCCCGCGGGGCTGGGTAAACGCGGTCCCGCTGAGCTGCTCGGCGTACAGGCCGAGGGGCGCCCGCTGGGGCGAGTTGCGCCCGGCCGGGAGGGCGCCCGCGGCAGCCTCGGTCGCGAATTCGTTGCCGAATCCGCTGGAATAGCGGAACTCGTCATCGGCCATCGATGAGCCTCCTCAGCGGGCGGGATCCTGCTCATGCTGATCATCCCTCCAGCGGCGGGCCGCCGTCAGCCCGGGCCGGCCGGTGCGGTCTGAGCACTTTCTACGGATTTAATGCGAGATTCACCAGTCAAAAACAGTAAGCAACAGTTACCGTGGAGGCAATTTCCTACTAAAGATGTTCGAGTAGGGGTGGTATGAATGCCCGGCACCCGCTGGCTGACGTTCGATTGCTACGGCACCATCGCGGACTGGAACACTTGCATGCTAGGCGCTCTGGAACCGATCGCGGGCGCCCAGGCGGCCACCCTGCTCGCCGCCTACCACCGGGCCGAGTCCATTCTCGAGGCCGGGGAGCCGTGGCGCCCCTACCGGGATATTCTCGCCGAGGCACTGCGGCTGGCGTCCCGCCGGACCGGTATAAGCATCACATCCGAACAGGCCGGAGCGCTCGCCGCCGCCTGGCCCGGGATGCCGCTCTTTCCCGACGTGGCCGAGGCGCTGGGCACGCTCGCGTCCTTCGGCTGGCGGCTGGCGATCCTCACCAACTGCGACGACGACCTGTTCGCGGCGACCGCGGCCAGCCTTCCGGTACCGTTCGAGGTCGTGGTGACGGCCGAGCAGGTGCACTCCTACAAACCAGACCTGGGACACTTCCGCCGGTTCGCCGAGCTGACCGGGGCGACCCCCGCGAACTGGATCCACGTGGCCAACAGCTGGGTCCATGACGTGCTGCCGGCCGCCCGGACGGGGCTGCGCTCAGTATGGGTGGACCGCGACCACACCGGCCACCCGGCCAAGTTCGCCGAACGGCGGGTCACCACGATGCGCCG
>DASWUW010000778.1:0-4841 GCA_036406335.1 Trebonia sp. | reverse complement strand
GAGGTGTCCGCCCGGGTGATCATCGGCGCCGACGGCTCCTCCGGCGTGACCGCCCGGCACGTGGGGGCCGAGTTCGAGCAGACCGACCTCGGGCTGGAGCTGGAGATCGCCGTGCCAGACCCGGTCGCGCGTCAGTGGGCGGGCCGGGTGCTGCTGGACTGGGGTGTCATCCCCGGTTCTTACGGCTGGCTGTTCCCCAAGGGGGACCGGCTGACGGTCGGCGTCATCGCCGCCCGCGGCCAGGGCGACGCGACCCGGGCCTACCTGCGCGAATTCGTCAGCCGGCTCGGCTTGTCCGGGTTCGAGGCGGTGCACGACTCGGGTCATCTCACCCGCTGCCGCTCCGACCGCTCCCCGCTGCGCCGCGGCCGGGTGATGCTGGCCGGCGACGCCGCCGGCCTGCTCGAGCCGTATACCCGCGAGGGCATCAGCTTCGCGCTGCGCTCGGGGGCGCTGGCCGGCCAGTACGCCGCCCGGCAGGACCTGGACGGCTACGTCGCCGCGGTCGGCGCCACGCTGGTCCCGGACATGCGGGCCGGGCGGACCCTGCTGGCCGCCTTCGCCCGGCACGCCGGCGCCTTCCACAAGGGCCTGTCCACCTCTAAGGGCTGGCAGGTCTTCACCCGGGCGTGCCGCAGCGAGACGTCCGGGTCCGACCTGCTTTCCCGCCCGGCCGCCCGGGTTTCGGTTGCCCTGCTCAGCCGGCTGTAGGAGGAGTTTCTGGTGGATGCGAAGCTCAGGCAGGCGGCCGCCGCCGCCACCGGTTTCATGCCGGAGGCGGAGGGGCTGGCCCTGTGCGAGACCGCGGAGGCCTACGCCGCCGCCGGGCCGGTCCTCGAGGTCGGCAGCTACTGCGGTAAGTCGGCGATCTACCTGGCGGCCGGGGTGCGCGCCGCCCGCGCGGCCGGTACCCGCCAGCTGGTGGTGACGGTGGACCACCACCGCGGGTCCGAGGAGCACCAGCCCGGCTGGGAGTACCACGACCCGGGGCTGGTAGACCCGGCCACCGGCCAGCTGGACACCCTGCCCCGGCTGCGGGCCACCCTGGCCCGGGCCGGGGTGGAGGATGACGTGATCGCGGTCGTCGGCCGGTCCGCGGACGTGGCCCGGCTGTGGCGCACCCCGCTCGGCCTGCTGTTCATCGACGGCGGCCACACTGACGCCGCCGCCCGCCGGGATTACGAGGGCTGGGCCCCCTGGGTGGCCCCGGGCGGAGCGCTAGCCATCCACGACGTATTCCCCGACCCCGCCGAGGGCGGCCAGGCCCCGTTCGGCATCTACCAGCGCGCCCTGATTTCAGGCGCGTTCACCGAAGTCCGCCACCAGGGCTCGCTCCGCATCCTCAAGCGCACCGCCCCCGGCCACTAACCCCCGCCGCCCCCGCCGCCCCGCCGCTGCCCCGGCACCGCCGCGCCACTTCCCATCAGTTCGGCTTGATCAACTCCACTCCCCATCAATTTGGTCGGGACAAAAGGGATATTTCGGAACGGAACCTGGTCCTATCTGATGGGGAGTGGGCAAGACGACGCTGTCCGGCGGGAGACGGGGCGGGTGCGCCGAGCGGATACGCCGGCCTGGCCGGGGGTCAAGCCTGACCGTGGTCTCAGCCGTCACCGGTGCCGCACGGGAACCGGTAAGCGTCAGGCACCGATGGCGGTGCCGCAGCCGCAGGTTTCCGGGTCGGCCGGCGGGCGGGCGCCGAGCTCGGCCGGGACGGCGCGGAAGATGGCCGCGCCGCCGCTAAAGCCGGCCAGGGCGTCGGCGGCCAGCACGACCGCGGCCGAGGTCCAGCTGGAGCGTTCGGCCGGGAAGTGGTTCTGGTTGACGTACTGCCAGCCGGTCCAGTAGGAGCCGTCCGCGTGCCGTAGCCGTCCGACCGTCGCGAACAGCTCGGCTGCCCGCGCCCGCTGACCGCTGGCTTCCAGGGAAAGCACCAGCTCGCAGGTCTCGGCGACCGTTACCCAGGGCTGGTCGCGGACGCAGCGGACGCCGAGGCCGGGCACCACGAACGTGTCCCAGCCGCGGGCCAGCAGCCCGGCGGCGGGGGCGCCGCGCAGCGCCCCCCCGAGCACCGGGTAGTACCAGTCCATGGCGAACCGGCTCTTGTCGGCGAACGCCTCCGGATGACTGGCGAGCGCGTGGCCCAGCTGGACCGAGGCCAGCTCCCAGTCCGGCTGCGGCTCGGCCGCCAGCTCGGCCAGGGAGATCGCGCAGCGCAGGCCCTGCAGGATGCTCGAGCAGCCGGACAGCAGCGCGAACTCGCCCGGCCGGCCGGCCGCGTCCCGTTCCCAGGCCACCTCGCCCCGCGGCGCCTGCAGGCCGAGCACCCACTGGGTGGCGCCCCGGACCGCCGGCCACATGCGCTTGGTGAAGTCGAGGTCCCCGGTGACGAGGTACTCGTGCCAGACCCCGACCGCGACGTAGGCGGCGTGGTGGCTCTCCGCCGCGTGGTCGGTCACCGTGTCCTCGCTGGCCGCCCCGGGGCCGCCGGTGGTGCGGGGCCAGGACCCGTCCGCGCGCTGGGTGCCGCGCAGCCACTGGTAGGCGAGCCGGGCCGGGACCGTGAGCCCGCAGGCGCTCAGCGCCATCGCGCACTCCACGTGGTCCCACGGGTCGACGTGGCCGTCCGGCCACGGAATCGCGCCGTCGGGCCGCTGCGCCGCGGCAATCGAGCGCGCGGTGGCGAGCATGTCGGCCGGCGGCTCCGGGCGGCCCGGGCGGCCCGGGCGGGAAGGTCTAGCCGGCCGCACTGTGCTCCGCCTTGCGCGCGTACACGATCAGGCTCTTGCCCATCAGCGGGTTGAGCGCGGCTTCGGCCAGCCGGGTGAGGGCCGGGCGGCGCATGATGTCCCAGACCAGCAGCCGGTGGTAAGCCCGCACGGCGGGGTGCGTGTCGTCGTGTACGCCCACCGCGCACTTGAGCCACCAGTAAGCGGAGTGCAGGCCGTGCGCGTGGTGAGCGCCGACCGGGGTCAGCCCGGCCGCGGTCAGCTTCGCGCCGAGCTCGGCCCGGGTGAAGATGCGGACATGGCCGCCGGGGACCTCGTGGTATTCGCGGGACAGGGCCCAGCAGACCCGTTCCGGCATCCAGGCCGGGACCGTCACCGCGGCGGTGCCGCCCGGGCGGAGCACGCGGGCGATCTCGGCCATCGCGGCGCCGTCGTCCGGGATGTGCTCCAGGATTTCCGCCGCGATGACCGCGTCAAACGAGCCGTCGGGAAACGGCAGCCGGGTCGCGTCCGCCGTCACCGCCGTCGCCGAGGCCGGCGGCCCGGCCTCGCCCTCGGCCCGCATGGCGCCGAACATGACCGCCACCGGCGGGAGTTCGCCCGGGTCGAGGTCGGCCGCGACGACCCGGGCGCCGCGGCGGTAGGCCTCGAACGCGTGGCGGCCGGCTCCGCAGCCGAGGTCGAGGACGAGGTCGCCCGGCCGGACCGGGAAGCGGGAGAAATCGACAGTCAGCAACCGGGCTCCCCGTTGATCGCCTTCCGGTACAGCGCCTCGGTCGCGGCGGCGACCGCGGGCCAGGCGTAGCGCGCGCGCACCCGGACCAGGCCCCGGGCGGTGAGCCGGGCCCGCGCCGCGTCGTCGTCGAGCAGGCCGCGCAGCGCGGCGGCCAGCTCTTCCGGGTCGCCCGGAGACACCAGCAGCGCGGCGTCCCCGGTAACCTCGGGCAGCGCCCCGGCCCGGCTGGCGATGAGCGGCGTGCCCGAGGCCATGTGCTCCGCCGCGGGCAGCGAGAACCCCTCGTACAGGGACGGGATCACCGCGACCTGGGCCGAGGCCAGCACCCGGGCGTACTCCGCGTCCGGCAGGCCGCTGACGAAGCTGACCCGGTCTCCCAGCGCCAGCTGCGCCACCTGCTGGCGGGTGGCGGGTGACGGGGTGCCGATGACGATCAGGCGGGCGTCGCGTTCGGTGGCCAGCTTGGCCACCGCCCGGAGCAGTCCCGACAGTCCTTTCAGCGGTGAGTCGGCGCTGGTCACGGTCACGATCCGGCCCGGTACGCGCGGCTCCTGGGGCCGCGGGCGGAAGAGCCGGGTGTCGACCCCCAGCGGGATGATGTGCACCTGGTCCGGCGGGACCCGGAAGTCACGGCAGATATCCTGCTTGGCCGCCCCCGACACGGTGATCAGCGGCCCGGCCCGCCGCGCGACCCGTCCCTGCATCCGCACGAACCCGTACCAGCGTTCCTTGCTCAGCCGCGTCCGCCAGTTCCGGCCGGCCAGGTCGAGCCGCCGGTCCACCGAGATCGGGTGGTGCACCGACGTGACCAGCGGCAGGCCCAGCCGCCGGACGCCGAGCAGGCCGTAGCCGAGTCCCTGGTTGTCGTGCACGATGTCGAAGTCGCCGGGGCGGCCGCGCAGCGCCCGCAGCGCCCGCAGGCTGAACGTCAGCGGCTCGGGGAAGGCCCCGCCCCACATCATCGCCACCTCGAGCGCGTCCGCCCAGTCGCGCAGCTCCGCGGGCCGCGGCGTGCGGAACGGGTCGTCGTCGCGGTACAGGTCGAGGCTGGGCACCTCGCGCAGCAGCGCCGTCGTCGAGTTCCGGGTAGGGCTGGCCGGAGAGCACCTCGACGTGATGCCCGCGCGCGGCGAGTTCCCGGCTCAGGTGACGAACGTAGACTCCCTGCCCGCCGGAGTGCGGTTTGCTGCGGTACGACAGCAGCGCGATGCGCAGCGGACGGTTCTCTGAGACCACGGGGCACCTTACCAGGAGGGGGAACGGGGCGGGCGGCGCCGGTCAGCCTGCCGTCATCCCGCCCACGGCCAGGCCGATCAGGTAGGTGAAGCCGGCCGCGAGGCCGCCCAGCAGCAGTTGCCGCAGCGCCCCGCGCCACA
>DASWUW010000777.1:0-2235 GCA_036406335.1 Trebonia sp. | reverse complement strand
CGGGCCGAGGGCCAGCCGGGCGGCGGCGATGAACTCACGGCAGTTCGCGTAGCGGTCGCCCGGGTTCTTGGCCAGCACCCGGGCGAAGACCTCGTCGACCGCGGGCGGCAATTCGGGGCGGAGTCTGGTCGGCGCGGTCGGGGACTCCTCCATGTGCGCCAGCATGATCGCCGTGTCCCGGTCCTTCTCGAACGGGACGCGGCCGGTCAGGCTCTCGTACAGCACGCAGCCGAGCGAGTACTGGTCGGCCGGGCCCAGCACCGAGAGGCCGCGGATCTGCTCCGGCGCCACGTAGTCGATGGTGCCGAGAAACGCTCCGGTTTCGGTCAGGCCGGTCCGCCCGCCGAGGTGCTTGGTGATGCCGAAGTCGGTGAGGTACACGTGATCGGGGTCGGTGCCGTCGTTTCCCCGCTGGACCAGCAGGTTGGCCGGCTTGACGTCCCGGTGCACCAGGCCGCGCCGGTGGGCCGCGTCGAGGGCCCGGGCGGCCTGGCTGAGCAGGAAGACCGCCGTGCCGGCGGGCAGCGGCCCGCCTTTCCTGAGCAGTTGCCGCAGGTCGGTCCCGGTTACGCAGCGCATGGCCAGGTAAAGCAGCCCGTCGCTGGAGCCGGTGTCGTGAATGGGGATGACGTTCGGGTGATTCATCGACGCGGCGATACGGGATTCGTCCAGGAACCGGGCCCGGAAAACGTCGTTGGCCGCCAGCTCGGGATGCATTACCTTCAGCGCGATGATGTTTCCCAGGCGGGGATTTTCGGCTTGGAACACGACGCTCATGCCGCCCCGGCCGATCACCGCGGTTAGCCGGTAGCCCGCGAATTCCTCACCCACGAGCGGCAACTCGGCCATGCGTTCACTCCGTCCCGGGATTACCGTCAGCCCGCGTGTGAGCAGGCTCTGCATACTGACGGTCATCAGCCACTAACAATAAGTCAACATGCAGCCGGGCCTGCCGTCAATACCGTGAAGCCGGACAGTAGCCGCTATCCCATATTCGAGGTAACGCAGTTAAGTCCTGGGATTACCGATAAGAACGGGACCGCTTTTCCTCCGCAATCAGGGCCCGGTTACCCATTGCCCGCGGCTAACCGGCAGCTAACCCCGCGCCGAACCGGCGGCTACCGGGCGGCGGCCAGCAGGGCCTGCTGATGCCGTTCGTACCAGCGGCGGGCCCGGGCGGCGGCCGGGGCGACCGCGCGCCAGTGGTCGGCGAAGCCCGGGTGCCCGGCCGCGGCCGCGTCGGTGACGATCGCGTAGGTCCAGTCGTGGTTCGCGATCAGCGCCTCCGCCACCGCGGTGCGCACCGGGCGGGGGAGGCCGCTCGCCTGCAGGAAGATCCGGAACCGCTCGAACGCGCGTCCCTGGCGGAGGTCGGTGACGTCCGCCTCGTCTAGCAGCGGAACGAACGAGCGGGCCGCCGCGGCGAAGTCCCAGGCCGCGCTGCCCGGTCCGGCCAGGTCGAAGTCGATAAGCGCGACCGCCTGGCCCCCCGAGAAGACCACGTTGGCCGGGTGCACGTCGTTATGGCTGACCAGGCCGGTCCGGTAGCGGGCGGGGACCGGCCGCGGCCAGGAGTGGCCGCCCGGGTCGAAGGAGGCCGCCGCCCGGTGGTAGCGCCGCAGCAGCCCGGCCACGCTGACCAGGGCCTCGTCGGTGAGCGCGTCCTCGGCCAGCGGCGGGACCGCGGCCTGGCCCGCGATGTAGGTGAGGGTCTCGGTCAGCGGGCCTGCCGCCAGTACCCGGGGGGCGCCGTCGAAGCCGGCCGCGGCCAGGTGCCCGAGCAGTGCGTGGGTAGCCGGCCAGCAGGGGGCGGCCGGCCGCACCACCGTGTCGCCCACCCGGACGACCCGGCCCCGGTTGGCGGTGCCGCCGCACAGGGGCAGGCCTCCCGGGGGCGGCTGCCCGTCGCCCGCGCGCGCCCTAGGCACCGCCCCGGTGAGCGCCGCTGGGGAAGGCGGCGCCGTGCCGGACGGCGGCGCCGCTGTCCACCAGGCTGAGCAGGCCTCGGGCGAGGCTTGAGTGCGTGACCAGGCCATGGAGAAGCCCTCCTCGGATCGCGGCGAAGACCGCGGGGCTCTTGGCGGCATCGTAGGCGACGCCCAGGACAAACGGGATCTTGGTGAACAGCGCGGCCGGCGTCACGATCATCCGGCCGTCCAGCGGTGTGGCCAGCGGGCGGCCGTCCGCGCCGATAAACACCCCGGCCAGCTCCGCGTGCACGCCCGCCGCCGCGAG
>DASWUW010000776.1:0-2825 GCA_036406335.1 Trebonia sp. | reverse complement strand
CCCGGCTGACCCGGAATCCGGTAGCTGGCGGCCGTCGGGGACCGCGCTCGTCACCGGCGGCACCGGGGCCATCGGCGGCCACGTCGCCCGGCTGCTGGCCACCCGGGGCGCACCCCGGGTGGTACTGACCTCCCGGTCCGGCCCGGCTGCGGCGGGCGCGGCGGCCCTGGCGGCGGCTCTGGCGGCCGCCGGCACCAGCGTCACCGTCGCCGCCTGCGACAGCGCCCGCCGGGCCGAGCTGGCCGGCCTGCTGGACGGGATCGCGGCCGGCGGCCCGCCGCTGCGCTCGGTGTTCCACGCGGCCGGCAACGCCCCCGGGCAGCGGGTGAACGACATTGCCCCGGCCGACCTGGACGTCACCCTCGCGGTCAAGGCGGGCGGCGCGTCCCACCTGGACGAGCTCACCCTGGACACTGGCCTCGACGCGTTCGTGCTGTTCTCCTCCGGCTCGGCGACCTGGGGCAGCGCCGGCCTCGGGAGCTACGCCGCGGCCAACGCCTACCTGGACGCCCTCGCGGACAACCGCCGGGCCCGGGGCCTGGCCGGCACGTCGGTCGCCTGGGGGCTGTGGGGCGGCGGCGGGCTCGGTGACGGCGCCGGCGGCACCGCGCTGCAGCGTCTCGGCCTGCGCGACATGGACCCGGACCTCGCGGTCGCGGCCCTCGCGCAGTCCCTGGACGCCGACGAGACCACGCTGACCGTGGCCGACGTGGACTGGGGCCGGTTCGCCCCGGTGTTCACCCTGCGGCGGCCCAGCCCGCTGCTGGCCGGCCTGCCCGAAGCCCGCCAGGCGACGGACGACGCCGTCAGCGCGGCCGGCCCTGACACCGGGACTGCGGCCAGCGAACTGGCCGGACGGCTGGCCGGGCTGCACCGCGGCGCCCAGCTGCGGCTGCTCACCGACCTGGTCCGGGCCCAGGTGGCGGCCGTGCTCGGGCACGCCTCGGCCGACGCGGTGGAGGCCGCCCGTGCGTTCAAGGACCTCGGCTTCGACTCGGTGACCGCGCTCGAGCTGCGCCGCCGGGTCGCCGCCGCCACCGGGCTCACCCTGCCCGCCACGCTGGTCTACGACTACCCGTCGTCCGCGGCGCTGGCGGCTTCCCTGCACGGGCTGCTTCTTCCGGACGACGGGTCTGACGGCCAGCCGCCGGTTCTGGCCGAGCTAGCCCGTCTCGGGGCAACCCTGCGGGACCAGCGGGACGCCAGCCCCGGACTGCGCGACGACATCACCCGGACCCTGCGCGGGCTGCTGGCCGGCTGGGCAGACGCGGGCGACGATCCCGGGCCGCAGGCGGACCGGCAAGCCGCCCTCGCGTTCGAGACTGCTACCCAGGACCAGGTCTTCGACTTCCTCGATAAAGAACTCGGGCTGCCGGGATCGGCGCTCTAGGAGTAACCGTGGACAACCAGGAAAAACTTTTCGACTACCTGAAGAAGGCGTCCGCCGAGCTGGTCCAGGCCCGCCAGGAGCTGCGCCGTTACGAGTCCCGGGACACCGAGCCGGTGGCCATCGTCGGCATGGGCTGCCGCTTCCCCGGCGGGGTGAGCGACGCCGCCGGCCTGTGGGACCTGGTGGCCAGCGAAACCGACGCCATCGCCGGGTTCCCGGCCGACCGGGGCTGGGATTCGGCCGGCGCCTCCTACCGGCAGGCGGGCGGGTTCGTCTACGACGCGGGCGAGTTCGACGCCGGGTTCTTCGGCATCAGCCCGCGCGAGGCAGCCGCCATGGACCCGCAGCAGCGGATGCTGCTCGAGGTCTCCTGGGAGGCCGTCGAGCAGGCCGGGATCAACCCGCTGGCGCTGCGCGGCAGCCGCACCGGGGTGTTCGCCGGCGCCGCCTTCTCCGGCTACGGCGCGATCCTGGGCGACGGCGGCTCGGAAGGGTACGTGCTCACCGGCAGCGTCACCGCGGTGATCTCCGGCCGGGTCTCCTACGTGCTCGGCCTCGAAGGGCCGGCCGTCACGGTAGACACCGCCTGCTCGTCCTCACTGGTCGCGCTGCACCTGGCCTGTCAGTCCCTGCGGGCCGGGGAGAGCACGCTCGCGCTGGCCAGCGGGGTCGCGGTGATGGTCGTCCCGGGTGCGTTCGCGGAGTTCTCGGCCCAGCAGGGCATGGCCGCCGACGGCCGCTGCAAGCCCTTCGCCGGGGCGGCGGACGGGATGGGCTGGGGCGAGGGCGCCGGCGTGCTGGTGCTGGAGCGGCTAAGCGACGCGCGGCGCCACGGGCACCACGTGCACGCGGTGATCCGCGGCAGCGCCGTCAACCAGGACGGCGCGTCCAACGGGCTGACCGCGCCCAACGGGCCGTCGCAGCAGCGGGTCATCCGGGACGCGCTGGCCGCCGCCCGGCTGTCGCCGGACGAGGTCGACGCGGTCGAGGCGCACGGCACCGGGACCACACTCGGCGACCCGATCGAGGCCCAGGCCCTGCTGGCCACCTACGGGCAGGGACGCGACGACGACCGCCCGCTGTGGCTCGGCTCGGTCAAGTCCAACATCGGGCACACCCAGTGCGCGGCCGGCGTCGCCGGCGTCCTCAAGATGGCGCTCGCCCTGGAAAACGGCCTGCTGCCGAGGACGCTGCACGTGGACGAGCCGTCCCCGCACATCGACTGGACCGCCGGCGACGTGCGGCTGCTGACGTCCGCGGTGCCCTGGCCCGCGGACGAGAAACGACCGCGCCGCGCGGGCGTGTCCGCCTTCGGCGTGAGCGGCACCAACGTGCATGTCATCCTGGAAGAAGCCCCGCCCCCGGCGCCCGCCCCCGCCCGGGACGCCGGGGCCGGCCCCCGGCCGGTACTGGCCGGCGGCCCGGTGCTGTGGCC
>DASWUW010000775.1:0-1808 GCA_036406335.1 Trebonia sp. | reverse complement strand
TGGCGCTCGCGCTGGCGCTGCTGCTGGCCGCGCTGCCCGCCCGCGGCGGGACCAACATCCTGCTGGTCGTCGAGGTCGGCACGGTCACCCTGATCCTGGTCGTGACCGTGGTGGTATTCGTGAAACTGCTCTCCCACTCGGCGCCCGGCGGGTCGGCGTTCACCTGGTCGGTGTTCAGCCTGGCCCCTGGTACCGGGGTGTCCGCGCTGTTCCTCGGGGTAGTGTTCGGCTTCCTGTCCTTCGCCGGGTTCGAGGCGTCCTCGACGCTGGGCGAGGAGGCCCGCAATCCCTCGCGGGACATCCCCCGGGCGATCCTGGGCGTGGCGGTGTTCGGCGGTATCTACTACGTGGTGGTTACCGCGGCGGAGGTGATGGGGTTCGGGACGTCGGCCTCCGGGCTGAACGCGTTCAAGGGCTCGCCCTCGCTGCTGGGTGACCTCGGGGCGTCCTACGTGGGCGCCTGGGTAGGCGACGTGATCACCGCCGGGACCACCGTGTCCGCGTTCGGCTGCTGCCTGGCCTGCACCGTCGGCGCGGCGCGGCTGATCTACGCGATGTCGCGCGACTCCTTCGGCGAGCGGGGCACCGGCGCTACCCACGCGCGGTGGGGCACGCCGGTGGCCGCTACCGGCGTGGTGACGGTCATGGCGGTGATCATCTACGTCGTCTACGTGGCGGTCTCGTCGTCGCCGTCGGCGCTGGCCGAGAACGCCTTCCTCTGGTCCGGCACCATCGGCACGCTGATCCTGCTGGTGGCCTACGTGCTGGCCACCGTCGGCATGACGCTGCTGGTGTTCGTACGGCGCCAGATGCCTTCGGTGCCGATGTGGCAGGTGATCATCCCGGTGCTGGCGATCGTCGTGCTCGGGTACACGCTCTACCGGAACGTGTACCCGTACCCGTCCGGCGACGCCTACTGGTTCCCGATCGTGGCCGGCGGCTGGCTGGCCGCGGCGGTCATCGGGGTGCTGCTGGCGCCGCGCACCGCCCGGCGGCTGGGCGCGGCGCTGCTGTCGCGGGAGGGCATCTCCAGGTAGCCGGGTTATCGGCGGACCAACGTGGGTCGACTCAGCCGACGCGCGGTTCCTCACGGTGACCGCGATTACCCAGCACCGGTTCAGCTCCCCCATCTGGGGCGCCCGCATCCGGGGCGCCCGCTGCGGGCCGAGCTGGCCGAGATCGCCCGGCACGCGGCCGAGGTACTGCACGAGCACCAGGCCGCCGCGGCCAAGCCCAAGCGCCCCGGCCCCGGTTCCGGGGCGTCTTCGGCGCGCCCGCCTGGTAATTCGCTAACGGGCGGACGGCTCACATTGACACGGTTCCGCGGTTGACGGCCGCCTACGATCGCACCACGATGATGGCGACCGTCGCCGAGCAGGAGGGGACCCATGATCCTGATCAACATCAAGTTCCAGATCCGGCCGGAGAAGCTGGACGAGTGGCTGGCGCTGGCCGGCTCCTACGCCAAGGACGTCAACTCCGAGGACGGCTGCCTGTTCTTCCAGTTCTCCCGCAGCCTCAACGACGACAACGAGTTCATCTGCATCGAGGGCTTCAAGGACGCCGAGGCGGGCGGCGCGCACGTCAAGCACCCCTACGCGAAGCGGTTCTTCGACACCGCGCCGGACCTGGTGTCCAGGCAGCCGCAGATTATCTACATCGACACGCCGCACGACGGCTTCGGGCCGATGGGCGAGATCCAGCCGCGCTGACCCGCTGTTCGTGATCACGGAGGATCCGACCCCGCCGGGCGGGTCTTTTCCTCCGTGATCACGGGTTGGGGCGGGTGACGGGCGGTGGCGGGCGGC
>DASWUW010000774.1:0-6738 GCA_036406335.1 Trebonia sp. | reverse complement strand
CTACACCGTGGCGGCGAACTGGAAGATCATCCAGGAGAACTTCCAGGAGTGCTACCACTGCGCCACCATCCACCCCGAGCTGGTGGACACGATCCCGCAGTTCCGTGACATCTCCCAGATCCCCGGGTACCTGGCCGACGGCTACCGCTTCGCCGAGGACAAGGCCTCCTTCTCGGCCAGCGGGCAGACGGTGCTGCCCCGGCTGCCCGGTCTCACCGACCAGGACGAGCGCAAGTACTACGGCATGGTGCTGCGGCCCAACTGCTTCCTGTCGCTGCTGCCGGACCACGTCATCGTGCACCGGTTCCAGCCGACCGGGCCGGAGTCCACCACGGTGACCTGCGAGTGGCTGTTTCCCCCGGAGACGATCGCGGGTCACGCCGTGGCCGATACCGTCGAGCTGTTCCACCTGGTCAACGAGCAGGACTTCGCCGCCACGGAGGCCTGCCAGCCCAATATGAAGTCCCGCGCCTACGCCGGCGGCGGAGTGCTGGTGCCGCTCGAGCAGGAGATCATCGGCCGCTGGTACTACCGGTGGTACCGCGAGTCCATGGGCCTCGGAGAAGGGGACACGCGGTGACGGCATTCGAGACCCGCGCGGTGCACGCCGGGAACCACCCGGCCGCGCACAACGGATCGGTGACCACGCCGATCTACCAGGCGTCCACCTTCGTGCGGCCGCACGCCCGGCCGGTGGAGTCCGGCTGGGACTACTCCCGCATCGCCAACCCGACCCGGGCCGACCTGGAGGAGTGCCTGGCCGCGCTGGACGGCGGGGCCTCGGCGGTCGCGGTCGGCTCGGGCATGGCCGCCTGCGTCACCGTCATCCAGGCGCTGGGCCGCGCCGGGGGCCACATCGTGATCCCGGACAACGTCTACGGCGGCACCTGGGACCTGGTGCACGACGTCTACCGGCGCTGGGGCCTGGCCTACACCGCGGTGGACATGGCCGACACCGGCGCGGTGGCCGCGGCCATCCGGCCCGAGACCGCGCTGGTCTGGGCCGAGAGTCCCTCCAACCCGCTGCTGAAGATCACCGACATCCCGGCCGTGGCCGGCCTGGCCCACCAGGCGGGCGCGCTGCTGGTCGTGGACGGCACGTTCGCCTCGCCCTACCTGCAGCAGCCGATCGCGCTGGGCGCGGACCTGGTGATCCACTCCACCACTAAGTACCTGGGCGGGCACTCCGACATCACCGGCGGTGCCGTCATCGCCGCCACCGCCGAGCTGGGCACCGTGATCAGCAGGCACGTCGGCCTGCTGGGCACGGGCGCCGCACCGCAGGAGGCGTGGCTGGTGCGGCGCGGGATCAAGTCGCTGCCGGTACGGATGCGGCAGATCTGCGCCAGCAGCCAGCGCATCGCCGAGTACCTGGCCGGCCACCCGGCGGTGACCCGGGTGCACTACCCGGGACTGCCCGACCACCCCGGTCACCTGCTGGCCCGTAAGCAGATGCACGGCGGCTTCGGCGGCGTGATCTCGGTGGAGATAGACGGCGGGGCCGACGCCGCGGGCCGGGTATGCGAACGGGCCCGGGTGTTCACCCTGGCGGTCTCGCTCGGCAGCGTGGAATCGCTCATCGAGCAGCCCGCGCGGATGACCCACTGCACCACCGCGGGGACCCCGGTGAGCGTCAGCGACTGCCTGCTGCGCCTGTCGATCGGACTGGAAGACGGCGACGAACTGATCGCCGACCTGGGCCAGGCCCTGGCCGGGGCGGCACGATAGCGGCCGGACCCGGCCCCCTAACGCCGATCTTTGTAACTTCGGAGTGTCTTGCGGCGATAATCCCACGTCCGTACGCTACGGTCCCCGGCTAAGACGGTGGAAAGGAGGCGAGGATGGCGACATTCCTCTTGCGGCGTCTCGGGCTCATGCTCCTGACGTTGTGGCTGCTCAGCCTGATCGTATTCCTGGCCGGACAAGTACTCCCCGGTGATCCCGGGCGGGCGATCCTCGGACCGCTCGCCGCGCCCAACGCCGTCACGGCCCTGGACACCCAGCTGGGGGTCAACCGCCCGCTGCCCGGCCGCTACTTCTCCTGGCTCGGCGGCCTGCTGCACGGCGACCTGGGCCTGTCCTACTCCTACCGCTCCGCGGTCGCCCCGTTTGTCGGGCACGCGCTGTTCAACTCGCTCAAGCTGGCCGCGCTGGCCTTTGTCATCGTGGTGCCGCTGGGCATCGCGGGCGGCGTGATCGCCGCGCTGCGGGCCGGGCGGCTCACCGACCGGGTCATCTCGATCACCGGGCTGACGCTGGCCACGGTGCCCGAGTTCGTCTCCGGGATCGTAGTCATCGTCGTCTTCGGGGTCACGTTCAAGGTGCTGCCGGTCACCGCCTCGGCCGGGGCCGGCGCGTCGGCGGGCCAGCAGTTCCGCCACCTGATCTTGCCCACCCTCCCGCTGATCTTCGTGCTGTTCGGCTACTTCGCCCGGATGGCCCGGGCCGGCACCATCGACGCGCTGGCCGCCGACTACACCCGCACCGCGGTGCTCAAGGGCCTGCCCGCCCGCACCGTGCTGCTGCGGCACGTACTGCGCAACTCGCTGCTGCCGACCATCACCGTCATCGCCACCCAGACCGGCTACCTCATCGGCGGCCTGATCGTGGTGGAGACGCTGTTCAACTACCAGGGCATCGGGGGACTCATCTTCAAGGCGGCCCAGTCCAAGGACTTTCCCATGCTGGAGGGCGGGACGCTGACCATCGGCGTCGTCTACGCGCTGGCCACGCTCGCGGCCGACCTGCTGCTGATCGCGCTCAGCCCGCGGCTGCGGGCCGCGGCGATCGGCGACCGGGCCAGCCGGGCCGCGGCGGCCGCCACGTGAGCGGGAGGCACAGCGTGAGCGCGGGGAGGCACAGCGTGAGCGCGGGAGGCACAGCGTGAGCGCGGTCACCGAGACCACGGTCACCGCCGTGGTCATCCCCCGGGCGGCCAACGCCCGCTGGCGGCTGCTCGCGCGCAGGCCGACCTTCATCGCCGGCGCCGCCATCCTGCTCTTCTGGGTAGTCTGCGCGGTCGCGGGCAGCTCGTTCGCGTCGTACAGCCCGCTGACCCAGAGCCTGCTGGCGGCCAACACCGGGCCGTCGGCGGTGCACTGGTTCGGCACCGACCAGCTCGGCCGCGACATCCTCGCCCGGGTCCTCGTCGGGTCGCGGGACATCCTGGTCGTCACCCCGCTGGCCACCCTGCTCGGCACGGTCTGCGGGACGGTACTCGGCCTGGCCATGGGCTACTTCGGCGGCCTGCTGGACCTGGTGGCGAGCCGGGTGGTGGAGGCCGTGCTGGCGCTGCCCTCGGTCATCGTCGCGTTCCTGTTCATCGTGGCGCTCGGCCCGTCCGAACTGACGCTGATCATCGTCATCGGCTTTATCTTCACGCCGCTCATCGCCCGCACCGTGCGCGCCGCGGTGCTGGCCGAACGGCACCTGGACTACCTGCCGGCGGCCCGGCTGACCGGGGCCGGCGCGTGGTCGGTGATGTTTGTCGAGATCTTGCCGAACGTGCTCCCCGCGGTGCTGGTCGAGTTCTCGGTGCGGCTCGGGTACGCGATCTTCACCGTCGCCACGCTGTCCTTTCTCGGCTTCGGCATCCAGCCGCCGACCCCCGACTGGGGCTCGGACATCGCCGCCAACTACGGGGTGCTGGCCGCGGGCTACTGGTGGGAAACCCTGTTCCCGGCCCTGGCCATCGCTTCCCTGATCGTCGCGATCAACCTCATCACGGACGCAATGGAGCAGGTGACGTCCTCGTGAGCGAAGCCGCGCTGGAACTGTCCGACGTGTCGATCACCTACCGCACCCGCGGCCGGGACCGGCCCGCGGTGCAGGGAGTGAGCTTCGCGATCGCTCCCGGCGAGGCCTACGGCCTGGTCGGGGAGTCCGGGTCGGGCAAGTCGACGGTGGCCCTGGCCGTGACCCGCTACCTGCCGCGCAACGGGCGGGTCGCCACCGGGTCGGTCACGGTGGACGGCCAGGACGTCCTGGGGATGCGCGGGAGCCGGCTGCGGGAACTACGGTCCCGTTCGGTGTCGATGGTTTACCAGGAGCCCAGCCGCGCCCTCAACCCCAGCCTGCGGGTCGGAGCGCAGGTAGCGGAGGTGTTCCGGCTGGCCGGGATGAGCCGGCAGGCCGCGGCCGAGGCCTCCCTCGAGATGCTGGGCAAGGTGCGGATCTCCGACCCGGCCGGGGTCATGCGGCGCTACCCGCACGAGCTGTCCGGCGGCATGGCCCAGCGGGTGGTGATCGCGATGGCGCTGGCCGCCTCGCCGGAACTGCTCATCCTGGACGAGCCGACGACCGCGCTCGACGCGACCGTCGAGGCCGAGGTCCTCGACCTGATCGCCGCGCTGCGGGCCGAGCTCGGCACGTCGGTGCTGTTCATCAGCCACAACCTGGCGGTGATCGCCAAGGTGTGCGACCGGGTCGGCGTGCTCTACGCGGGGACGATGGTCGAGCAGGGCCCGGCGGGCACGATCTTCAAGAAGCCCGCCCACCCGTACACCGTCGGCCTGCTGCGCTCCGTTCCCCGGCGCGGCCAGCGCAAGGACCACGGCCCGCTGCCGGTCATCCCCGGATTCCTGCCCCGCCCGGACGAGACCGGCGCGGGCTGCGTGTTCGCTTCCCGCTGCCCGCTGGTGGTCGAGCAGTGCCGGACGAGCGAGCCGCCGCTGTTCACGGTGGAGCCGGGCCGGGTGTCACGCTGCTACCGCTGGGAAGAAGCCGAGAACGACCTCGGAACGGAACCGGCTTCCTCCGCTCCCGACCCGGTCTCCCCCGTCCTGGACAGCGTGGACGGCGGGTCTCCGATGGTCGTGATGCAGCATGTCTCCAAGACCTTCCCCGGCGGCGTGCACGCGCTGACCGACGTCAGCCTGGACGTGCTCGCCGGCCAGACCCTCGGCATCGTCGGGGAAAGCGGCAGCGGCAAGACCACCCTGGCCCGGGTGCTGCTCGGCCTGACCCCGCCGGACCCGGGATCGGTGGTGACCCTGGACGGCGCCGCGCTGGCGCCGTCGGCCCGGCGGCGGCCCCGGGCGCAGCTGCGGGCGCTGCAGATCGTGTTCCAGAACGCGGACTCGGCGCTGAACCGGCGCCACTCGGTCCGGCGGCTGCTCAGCCAGCCGCTGGCCCGGCTGGCGGGCCTGTCCGGCGCGGACCTCCGGACGCGCCTGAACGAGCTGGTCACCCAGGTCCGGCTGGAGGAACGGCACCTGACGATGCGCCCGGCCCAGCTGTCCGGCGGGCTCAAGCAGCGGGTGGCGATCGCGCGCGCGTTCGGCGGCGGGCCGCAGGTGGTCGTGTGCGACGAGCCGACCTCCGCCCTGGACGTGTCCGTGCAGGCGGCCATCTTGAACCTGCTAGCCGACCTGCAGCGGCGGATGCGGGTTACCTACCTGTTTATCTCGCACGATCTCGGCGTGGTCCGCTACCTGGCGGACCGGATCGTCGTCCTTTACCTCGGGCAGGTCATGCAGACCGGGCCGGCCGAGGCGGTCTTCGACGGACCGCACCACCCCTATACCGAAGCGCTCCTGTCCGCGGTCCCCCAGCTCGACGGCGTGGTGGCCGACCGGATCAGGCTCGACGGGGAAATCCCGTCAGCGGCAGCGCCGCCGAGCGGCTGCGTCTTCCATACTCGCTGTCCCCGGCGGCTGCCGTCCGGTGTCTGTGAGACCACCGAGCCGCCCGCGCTCGACGCGGGCGACGGCAATCTCATCCGCTGCCACATACCACCAGATGAACTGCGAAGCCTTCAGGGAGGCACGCTGTGACGAACCCTTCATTTTTTGACCGTGATGAAAACGATCCGCTAGCCCAGGGTCGGCAAAGAAAGAAGGGTTCGTTTTCCCGGCTCAGACGCGGTCAGGGCGAGATCGCCAACCACGTCATCGACGAATTCACCGCCGGGCGGCTGTCCCGCCGCGACTTCATCCGCCGCGGCACCGTCGTCGGCCTCTCCATCCCGGTGATCGACGCGGTCCTTACCGCCTGCGGGTCCTCGGCGACTTCCTCGTCCCCGGCCACGTCCGCGTCGGCGTCGGCGTCCGGGTCGGGCAGCGCGGCCGGAGCAGCCGGCGCCACCATCAACGCCGGCATCGTGGTGCCGACGGCGGAGATCAACCCGCTGACCGTCGCCGACCAGGGCGGCCTGGACATGCTGGCCCAGACCGGCGAGTACCTGACGTTCTCCGACCAGTCGCTGAACCTGCACCCGGTGCTGGCGACGTCGTGGAAGGCGAACGCCAAGGCGGACATCTGGACGTTCAAGATCCGGCCGGGGGTCAAGTTCTCCAACGGCGCCGCGCTGACCGCCGCCGACGTCGTCTACACCTACCAGCTGCAGGCCAACCCGAAGTCCGGCGGCAACGCGCTGTCCGCGTTTGGCGGGGTGCTGCTGCCGTCCGGGGTCAAGAAGGTCGACGACCTCACGGTGGAGTTCCACCTGCAGGCGCCGAACGGGAACTTCCCGTACCTGACCTCGTCCGACAACTACAACATGATCATCCTGCCCTCCGGCTACGACCCGGCCAAGTGGCAGAGCACGTTCGTCGGCACCGGCCCGTTCATCCTGAAGTCCTACACCCCCAAGGTCGGCGCGGCGTTCACCGCCAACCCGTCCTACTGGGGGAAGAAGGCGCTGCCCGCGGCGACCAACTTCACCTTCTACGACACCCAGACGCCGGGCATCCTGGCGCTGACCGCGGGCAACATCGACGTGCTGGGCCAGTTCTCCGT
>DASWUW010000773.1:0-2394 GCA_036406335.1 Trebonia sp. | reverse complement strand
GCAGTTCGTCGAGCTTGAGCCCGATGCCGCCGCAGCCGAAGACGGCCACCGTCGACCCCGGCCGGACCTGGGCCGTGATGAACACCGCTCCCAGTCCGGTCACCACGCCGCAGCCGATCAGCGCCGCCCGGTCCAGCGGCAGGTCGTCGTCGATCTTGACCAGGGCCCGCTCGTGGACCAGCAGATCGGAGGAGTAGGAGCCGAGGCCGGCAAACTGGGTGAGCGGGGTTCCGCCGACCCGCAGCCGGGGCGGCGCGCCCGCGGCCCGGCCGTGCGCGATGGCTACGGCGCGCATCTGCTGCCCCAATCGGGTTGCCGACGTTTAGTGGCCCTGGAAGAGGGCTCGTGAGCGGACCATAATCTGGTCTTACCAAAGCATCAAGCCCCGACCTTCACCTGGGATAAAGCTGTTTGCGCTGGTCAGCGCATTATCCTGCTCATTGACACTTTGGCCAGACCTTATTAACATAAGACCAGCTAAGCCGATGAAAGCGACCGGTGTCGCCCTCGATGAAGATGCGGACAAGATGAGCGAACAGTCAGCCGGAGCGTCAGACGAGCCGATCCGGGTTCTCACCGCCAAGGTCGGCCTGGACGGGCATGACCGGGGAGTCAAGATCATCTCCCGGGCGCTGCGGGACGCGGGCATGGAAGTGATCTACAGCGGCCTGCACCGGACCCCGGAGGAGATCGTGGCGGCCGCGATCCAGGAAGACGTCGACGTCATCGGGCTCAGCATTCTCTCCGGGGCGCACATGACGCTGCTTCCCCGCATACTCCAGCTGCTGGCCGAGCGCGAGGTACTGGACCGCTTCATCGTGGTCGGCGGCGGGGTCATCCCCGATAACGACGTCGTAGAACTCAAGAAAATGGGCGTCAGCGACATCCTGGGACAGGACACGGCACCGGACTACGTGGCGGTTCGCATCCGCGAACTGGTGTCGGACCGGGGCCCGAGAGCCTGATGGAGCACTGGGACCAATGGCCCCCGGCCTACGACGATAAGTACCTGCCCGACCCGGGCCAGCCGTACTGGTTTCCGCGGCGGGAGACCATGGACCCCGGGCTGCGGGACGCGGCCGTCTTGCGGCGGATCCAGGCCGTGATGCGCTACGCGGCCGCCTGCGCGCCGTTCTACCAGCGCAAGTGGGCCGCCGCCGGAATCAGCGCGGCGGACATCCGCAGCCTGGACGATTTCCAGCACGTGCCCGTGGTGACCAAGGAGGAGCTGCGGCGGGCCCAGGCGGAGCACCCCCCGTTCGGCGACTACCTGTGCGTGCCGCCGGACGAGATCACCCGCGTGCACGGCACCTCGGGCACCACCGGCCGCCCGACCGCGTTCGGCGTCGGCCGGGGCGACTGGCGGCGGATCGCCGAGGCGCACGCCCGGGTGATGTGGGGCATGGGCGTCCGGCCCGGCATGAAGGTTTTCATCGGCTCGGTGTTCAGCCTGTACATGGGATCCTGGGCCACGCTGGCCGGGGCCGAGCGCATCGGCGCGCAGGCCTTCCCGTTCGGGGCGGGCGTCGCGGGCCAGACCTCCCGGGCGGTGGACTGGCTGCTGCAGATGCACCCGGAAGCGCTCTACGGGACGCCGTCCTACGCGCTGCGGATCGCGGAAGTCGCGGAGGAACGCGGGATCGACCCGCGGGAATTCGGCATCCAGATCCTGTTCTTCTCCGGTGAGCCGGGCGCGTCCATCCCGTCCATCCGGAAGAAGATCGAAGCCGCCTTTGGCGGCCGGGTCTTCGACTCCGGGTCGATGGCCGAGATGACGCCGTGGGGCCACCTCTCGGAAACCACCGGGCACACCGGCATGCTCTGCTGGCAGGACATCGTGTACACCGAGGTCTGCGATCCCGCCAGCAAGCGGCGGGTGCCGTTCGGATCCGAGGGCACGCCGGTCTACACGCACCTGGAGCGGGACAGCCAGCCGATGATCCGGCTGCTGTCCGGGGACCTGACCCGGTGGGAGGCGGCGCCGAGCCCGTGCGGGCGCACCTACCCGGTGCTGCCCAGCGGAATCTACGGCCGGATCGACGACCAGTTCACCGTCCGGGGCGAGAACATCTACCCGAGCTCGATCAACGACATCGTCAGCAACCTGGCCGGCTACGGCGGCGAGCACCGGATCATCGTCTCCCGCGAGGACACCATGGACCGGCTGGTGGTCCAGGTCGAGCACGTCTCCGACCTGGCCGGCAACGGCGACGGGGTCAGCCGCTTCCGGCAGCTGGCCCGGGACCGGCTGCGTTCCGTGCTCGGGGTGAGCACCGAGGTAGTCGTGGTTTCGCGGGGCACCTTCGAGCGCTCCGACACCAAGACCCACCGGGTGATCGACGAGCGGGAGCTGGTCCGCGAGATCGCGGGTCAGCCGTGACCGGCGTCCGGCGA
>DASWUW010000772.1:0-3158 GCA_036406335.1 Trebonia sp. | reverse complement strand
CTGCGCGCGGCGCTGGCCGCGAGCGGACTCGGGCTCGCGGGGATCGGCCTCGACCCGCTGCGGCCGCCGCGCCGGACGTGCTGAGCGCGGCGGTGGCGTCGATGACCACGCTGAACGCCGCGGCCAGCGAGTCCGCGCTCGTTACCGGGGTGGTCGCGGCCACCGACGTGACCGGATTCTCGCTGCTGGGCCACCTGCACCGGATGCTGCGGGCGAGCGGCGCGGCCGCCGTGATCTCCGCCGGGACGGTGCTGCTGCTGCCCGGGGCGCTGGAGCTGACCGCGGCCGGCCACGTCTCCGGGGGGACCAGGAACAACATCGCCTACCTGGAGCCGTGGGTATCAGTCGACGACGGCGTGCCCGCCGACGTGGCCGTACTGCTGCAGGACGCCCAGACGTCGGGCGGGCTGCTGCTCGCGTCGGCGGCGCCGGGGCCGCTGATCGCGGAGCTGGAGCGGCGCGGTTCCACCGCCGCGATAATCGGCCAGGTGGTAACCGGGACGCCGGGCACGATCGAGGTCCGTTCCTAGGTAAACCCGCTCAACCCGGTCACCCCGATCCCCGAATGTCGGACCGCCGGGATACCGTGGATCCATGACGGCCATCGATATCGGTGCTCCCGGTGAGGGTGCCCTCGACGAGGACACCGCGGCCGAGCACATCCACGGAATCTGCCTGAAGACCGGACCGCCGCGGCGGGTCGGCGTCGAACTCGAGTGGCTGGTGCGCGATGTGCGCGACCCGGCCCTGCCGGTGCCGGCGGGGCGGATCGCCAGCGCCGTCTCGGCTTTCGGCGCCGATCCGGCCCCCGGCGCCGCCCGGGGGGATCCGGATCAACAACAGCTTGACCAGCCAAAACGGGATCAGGAAAAACAAAACGGGGACGGGCACGACGGGGCCGGGCTGCCTACCAGCTCACGTCCGGGCGTCCTGCCGTCTGGCGCACCGCTCACGACCGAGCCGGGCGGGCAGCTCGAGATCAGCTCGCTGCCCGCGGATTCACTGAGCGCCCTGGTCCGCGCGACCAGCGCGGACCTCACCGCACTGCGCGCGGCGCTGGCCGCCAGCGGACTCGAGCTCGCGGGGATCGGCCTCGACCCGCTGCGGCCGCCGCGCCGTATTCTCAACCTCCCCCGGTACGCGGCCATGGAGGCGTTCTTCGACTCCGGAGGGCCGTGGGGGCGCCAGATGATGGGCGGCACCGCGTCGGTTCAGGTCTGCCTGGACGCGGGGGACGACTCCGACGGGCCCAGCGGCTACCGCTGGCGCTGGCGGCTGCTGCACGCCGTCGGGCCGGTGCTGGTGGCCGCGTTCGCGAACTCGCCGCTGCGCGAGGGGAAGCCGACCGGCTGGGCCTCCTCCCGGCAGCAGGTGTGGGCCCAGATGGACCCGGGCCGGACCCGGGCACCGCGCCTGGACGCCGACCCGCGTGCGGCCTGGGCCGCGTACGCGCTCGACGCGCAGCTCATGTGCGTACGCGGCGCGGATCCGGCGGACTGGTCAGCGCCGCCGCTGACGCTGCGCGAATGGCTGCAGGCGGGCCGCGGCCCGGGCGGCCCGGGCAGTGCGGACGGTGAACGGCTGCGACGGCCCACCATCGGCGACCTGGAGTATCACCTGTCGACACTGTTCCCGCCGGTGCGCCCGCGCGGGCACTTCGAGCTGCGGATGATCGACGCGCAGCCCGCCGACGGCTGGCGCGTGCCGCTCGCGGTGTGCTGGGCGCTGCTGTCCGACAGCACGGCGGGCAGCGCCGCACTCGACGCCCTGGCACCTCTCTGGGACGGCGCCGGCCAGGCCGGCACCGCCAGTCCCGACCGGGGCGACGACAGCCCGTGGCTGCGCGCCGCGCGGCTCGGGCCCGGGGACCCGGCGGTCAGCCGGGCGAGCCGGGCCTGCTTCGCGGCGGCCCGGGACGCCCTGGGCCGGCTAGCCGCGCCCGCTGAGATCACCGCGGCCGTGGACGCCTTCACCGAGAAGTACGTGAACCGGGACCGGTGTCCGGCCGACGACCTTCTGGAGGAGCTGACATGACACAGCACACCGACTCGGCCGGCCCGGCCGGCGCCGCGGCCCTGCGTGACCTGGCCGCCGCCGAACTGCTGGCCGCACGGGAACGCACCACGCTGCTGACCTCGGCGGTGGACGAGGCCGACCTGGTCAAGCAGCACTCGCCGCTCATGTCACCGCTGGTGTGGGACCTCGCCCACATCGCCAACCAGGAGGAGCTCTGGCTGCTGCGCGCGGTCGGCGGCCGTGACCCGCTGCACCCGGAGATCGACTCGCTCTACGACGCGTTCGAGCACCCGCGCGCCGAGCGGCCGACCCTGCCGCTGCTCACGCCGGCCGAGGCGCGCCGCTACGGCCACGAGGTACGGGGCCGGGTGCTCGACCTCATCGAGCGGGTCAAGATCCCGGTGGACGCACCGGGCGGCTTCGGCGCCGAGCTCATCGGCTCCGGGTTCGCCTTCGGCATGGTCGCGCAGCACGAGGCGCAGCACGACGAGACCATGCTCGCCACCCACCAGCTGCGGTCCGGCCCGGCGGTGCTGTCCGCGCCCCCGCCGCCGGGCCCGCCGGCCGGCGCGGCCGCGCTGCCCGCCGAGGTGCACGTGCCCGGCGGGCCGTTCACCATGGGCACGTCGGCCGAGCCGTGGGCGCTGGACAACGAGCGGACCGCGCACACCGTGGACGTCCCCGGGTTCTGGCTGGACACCGTCCCGGTCACCAACGCGGCCTACGCGCGGTTCATCGCGGACGGCGGCTACGACGACTCCCGGCTGTGGACGGCGCCGGGCTGGGCCCACCGGCAGCGGGCCGGGCTGTCCGCGCCGCTGTTCTGGGAATGGGAGGGCACCTGGGTCCGGGTGTCTTTCGGCCTGCGGGAGCCGGTCCGGCCGGACGAGCCGGTGGTGCACGTCTGCTGGTACGAGGCGGACGCCTACGCGCGGTGGGCGGGCCGGCGGCTGCCCACGGAGGCCGAGTGGGAAAAGGCCGCCCGCTGGGACCCGGCGGCCGGACGGTCCCGCCGCTACCCGTGGGGCGACCAGGCATGGGTACCCGGGCTGGCCAACCTCGGCCAGCGCCACCTGCGCCCGGCGCCGGCCGGATCCTATCCTGACGGCGCGGCGCCCAGCGGGGCCCGGCAGCTGATCGGG
>DASWUW010000771.1:0-3790 GCA_036406335.1 Trebonia sp. | reverse complement strand
GACGGGGTGGCGGCACCAGGGTGCCGCCACCCCGCGCGCTTGCCGGGCCAATCGGGCCGACCGTATTACGGCCCGGGGCATCTCGTGATTACCTGTCGCTAGGCAGACACGACGATCGGCTCATTCACGGCGGCCTGGCCGTGAAAAGGGGGCTTGCGATGTCCGGTCCGATGACCAAAGAAGTTCGCCTCGGCCTGGTGTGCTACGGCGGGGTTTCGCTGGCGATCTACATGCACGGACTCACCAAAGAGATCTTCAAGCTGGTCCGGGCCGCCCGGGCCTTCGACCGGGCCTGGTCCGGCGGCGAGGGCGGGAAGACCGGCGACCTTGATCCCGGCCGGTACCTCGACGCGGGCGCGCTGACCGCCGAGCCGCGCGATTACGACAGCGAGACGGTCTATTTCGCCGCCCTGGCGGACCTGGCCCGGGCCGGGCAGCCGCTCACGGTGACGGTGGACGTCATCGCGGGCACGTCGGCCGGCGGCATCAACGGCGTGTGCCTGGCCCGGGCACTGGCCGGCGGCCGGTCGCTGGATAAATTCCGCGATCTCTGGCTGGACGACGGCGACATGGAGGAGCTGCTGGCCGGCCACGCGCTGTTCCCCTGGGGCCGGGGAAAGCTGCTGTCCAAGCTGGCCGAGTCGGTGGCCCGCCTGGGCTGGCACCCGGAGGAAGCGCTGCTCAGCGGGGACCTGATGTGCCGCCTGCTTTACCAGGCGCTGGACGAGATGGAGCCGGTGGAGCAGCCGCTGGTGCGGCCGGAGGAGAGCCTGGACCTCTTCGTCACCGCCACCAACGTGCACGGCTACGACACCGTGATCCCCACCGGCGCGGGCGGCGTCGCGCACACCGACAAGTCCTACCGGCAGCTGATGCGGTTCTCCTACCAGCACGAGCCCCCGCCCGCGGCCCGGCGGTTCACGACCGACTTCAGCGACGTGGCCGCCCTGACGTTCGCGGCGCGGGCTACGTCCAGCTTCCCCGGGGCGTTCCCCCCGGTCAGCATGACCAGCCTGTTCGACGCGCTCCAGGGCGGCCAAGCCCCCGGGGAGGCGGAGCCGCCAGACAACCCGGCGCCGGCGGTGCTGCCCGGCGGCAGCGCCGCTTTCGACCGGATCGCCCGGCATTTCGTGTACGAGTCCGGTTACGCGGCGGCGCCCGCCGAGCAGTGGTTCATGGACGGCGGCGTGCTCGACAACGGACCCTTCGACCATGTCATCGAGGCGATCGCGGCCAAGCGGGCGGACGGCCCGACCGCCCGCGAGATCATCTACCTGGAACCCGACCCGGGCACCGCGGCCGCGCCGCCGACCGGCAAGCAGCCGGAAGACGGCGAGCCCACCTTCGTCCGGACGGTCATGGCGTCACGCACGACCATCCCCTGGAACAACTCCATGACCGGCGTGCTGGACGAGCTGCAGAGCCTGAACGCGGTGATCGCGGAGGTCGGCGCCATCGTCGAGGCGCTGCAGCCCGCGGTGCTGAGCCGGCTGGAAGCCGCGGCGCCGGTCGCGGCCGCGCTGCGGGGAGCGGCCGCCTACGCGGCCGTAACGCTGGGTTCGGGAGAGGTCATCGCCGCGGCCCGGCAGCTGACCGGCGACCTGGGCTACGGGACCTACGGCCGGCTGCGGGTCCAGGCGGTGGCCGAGTCCTTCGGCGCGACCGTGGCGGCGGAACTGGGCTTCCCGGCGGACTCCAACCGGAGCAGTTTCGTGACCGCGGTGCTGAGTGCGTGGGGGCGCCAGCAGCACAGCTGGGTGGTGGCCGACCCGGCGCTGCTGGAGGAGCAGCTCGGCCCGGTCGACGTGCCGTTCCGGCTGCGCCGGGCCGAGCTGGTCCTGCAGGGCATCAACGAGCTGTTCGCGGACTCCGGCGGCGGCAGGCACGGCGATCTGGCGGCGATGAAACGGGCCTGCTGGGACCTGATCTGCGACCTGCGGGCCAAACAGCAGCTGGTCGCGGCCGCGGTGCGCGACGAGGCCCTGGCCCTGTTCGGCCCGCAGGCGCTCAGCGCGGATGGCTACCTGAACAATCCGGACGACTTCGCCCGGGCCCGCACCCAGGACCTGACCCGCCTGTACGAAGCCTGCCTGCAGGCCGTCACCCGGACCGGGGTCAAGGGCACCAGCCAGGACCTGTGGACTACCCTGGCGGACCGCACCCAGGGCTGGGATCCCGGGAAGAGGGCCGGGCTGCTCGCCCGCTACGTCGGCTTCCCGGTCTGGGACGCGCTGATCTTCCCGGTCATCTCCCTGGCGCAGCTGCCGCAGCTGACCCCGGTCACCGTCCACCGGTTCAGCCCGGTCGACGCGACCTGCCTGCACGCCGTCGACGGCCACGGGAAGGCCAAGCCCCAGCCGGCCGCCAAACTCGAGGGCGTGTCCTACGGGCACTTCGGCGCCTTCTTCGAGAAGGCCTGGCGGGAGAACGACTACCTGTGGGGCCGGCTGGACGGCGCCGAGCTGGTACTGCGGCTGCTCAGCCGGCAGTCGGGTTCCGACCTGGATCTCACCGGGCACCTCAAGTCCGCGCTGACCGCGATCCTGGACGCGGAAAAGCAGCCGCTGACCCAGATCGACCCGGTCTGGCAGGCGCTGAAGGAGCAGGTCACCGAGATCCAGGCCGGCCGCATCGGGCCGGACGAGCCCGCGCCGCGCTAGGTTCGGGAAAAAGTTCGGCGGGGGTGTCGATCGGCGGCGGGCCCGTTCGACCTAAGGGTGAGCGGGCCCGGATGAGGCCCGGTTAGGCACGGGAGACACAGTCATGAAGTACATGCTGATCATGCGGGCCACGGACGAGGCCTACGCGGGGATGGCGAACGCCGACTTCGGCAAGATGCTGGAGATTGTCGGCCAGTTCAACGAGGAACTGATCCAGGCGGGGGTGCTGCTCGCCGCGGAGGGACTGACCGACCCGGCCGAGGGCGTGGTGGTCGACTTCTCGTCCGAGCCGCCGGTGGTCACCGACGGGCCCTACGGGGAGACCAAGGAACTGTTCGGCGGGTTCTACCTGCTCAACGTGGCGTCGCGGGAGGAAGCGGTCGGGTGGGCCCGGCGGCTGCCGATGATCGGTCCCGGGTTCAAGGCGGAGATCCGCCGGGTCGCCTCCATCGACGAGTTCCCGCAGGACAACGAGTGGGTCAAGAAGGAGCGGGCCTGGCGCGAGGCCACCGGCCAGCTGTGAGCAGGCATGGGTGACCACCAGGCCGGCGGGCCCGGCCGGGAAGCCGTCGCCGCCGTCTGGCGGGCCGAGTCGGCCCGGATCGTCGGCGCGCTGGCCCGCTACACCGGCGACTTCCCGCTGGCCGAGGACCTCGCCCAGGAAGCGCTGGCCGAGGCCCTGGTGAACTGGCCGCGGGACGGCGTGCCGGCCAACCCGGCCGGGTGGCTCCTCACCGCCGGCCGCCGCCGGGCGGTCGACGCGTTCCGGCGGCGGTCCGCCCTCGACCAGCGGTACGCCGTCCTGGCCCGTGACCTGGGCCAAGACGGCGAAGAGGGCGCTGAACCGGGGTGGGACCCGGACCGGATCGATGACGACGTGCTGGCACTGATCTTCATCTCCTGCCATCCGGTGCTGTCGCGGGAGGCCCAGGTGGCACTCACCCTGCGGGTGGTCGGCGGCCTGACCGGCGACGAGATCGCCCGGGCGTTCCTGGTCCCGGCGGCCACGGTGCAGGCCAGGATCACCCGGGCCAAGAAGACCCTCGCGGCGGCCCGGGTCCCGTTCACGGTACCGCCCGCGGCCGACCGGGCCGGGCGGCTCGGCTCGGTCCTCAGCTAGCCCGCCTCGG
>DASWUW010000770.1:0-7363 GCA_036406335.1 Trebonia sp. | reverse complement strand
GCTGGCCCTCGCGGTCGCGGGCTGGCTGGTCCGGGATGTCCTGGCCGCGGGCCAGGGGACCGCGAAGATGCAGGAAATATCGATGGCCGTCCAAAAAGGAGCCGCGGCCTATCTGCGCCGGCAATTCCGGACGCTTGGCGTCTTTGTCGTTGTCATCTTCGTCATCCTGCTCATCTTGCCGGTCGACGGCGGTAA
Source organism: Trebonia sp. (assembly GCA_036406335.1). Lineage (GTDB taxonomy): Bacteria > Actinomycetota > Actinomycetes > Streptosporangiales > Streptosporangiaceae > Trebonia. The sequence goes on along the minus strand of DASWUW010000770.1, from coordinate 7,168 downwards.
CGGGGTGCGCTGGGGCCGGAGCATCTTCTTCCTCGTCGGAGCGCTGTTCTCCGGGCTGACCGGGTTCACCGGCATGTCGCTCTGCGTGCGCGGCAACGTCCGGGTCGCCGCGGCCGCGCGCGAAGGCGGCGAGCGCCCGGCGATGCGGATCGCGTTCCGCACCGGCGGCGTGGCCGGCATGTTCACGGTCGGGCTCGGCCTGTTCGGCGCGGCTGTCGTGGTGTTCATCTACAAGGCCAACGCGCCGGACGTGCTGGAGGGCTTCGGGTTCGGCGCGGCCCTGCTCGCGATGTTCATGCGGGTCGGCGGCGGTATCTACACCAAGGCCGCCGACGTCGGCGCCGACCTGGTCGGCAAGGTCGAGCAAGGTATCCCGGAAGACGACCCGCGCAATGCGGCGACGATCGCCGACAACGTCGGCGACAACGTGGGCGACTGCGCCGGCATGGCGGCGGACCTGTTCGAGTCCTACGCGGTCATGCTGGTCGCGTCGCTGATCCTGGGCAAGACGGCGTTCGGCGACAAGGGACTGATCTTCCCGCTGATGGTCCCCGCGATCGGCGTGATCACGGCGGTGATCGGGATCTTCTCGGTCCGGCCGCTGGCGCGCGACCGCAGCGGGATGACGGCCATCAACCGGGGCTTCTTCATCTCGGCGATTATCTCGGTCATCGGGGTCGCGGTCCTCTGCTTCTCCTTCCTGCCCTCGCACTTCAGCCAGCTGGTCGGCGTCACCGACTCCGCGATCGCCGGCTACAACGGAAACCCGCGGTGGATCGCGTTCGGCGCCGTCGTGATCGGGATCGTGCTGGCCTCCGCGATCCAGCTGCTGACCGGGTACTTCACCGAGGTCCACCGGCGTCCGGTCCGCGACATCGGGGAGGCCTCCCGGACCGGCGCGGCCACCGTCATCCTGTCCGGCATCTCATCCGGCATGGAGTCCGCCGTGTACTCGGCGCTGCTGATCGGCGCGGCCGTGTTCGGCTCCTACCTGCTGGCCACCGGCAACGCCACGATCGCGCTGTTCGCCGTGGCCATGGCCGGCGGCGGCCTGCTGACCACGGTCGGCGTGATCGTGTCGATGGACTCCTTCGGCCCGGTCACCGACAACGCGCAGGGCATCGCCGAGATGTCCGGCGACGTCGAGGGCGAGGGCGCGCAGGCGCTTACCCACCTGGACGCGATCGGCAACACCACCAAGGCGATCACCAAGGGCATCGCGATCGCGACCGCGGTACTGGCCGCGACCGCGCTCTTCGGCTCGTTCCGGACCCAGGTCGAGACATCGCTCGGCGGCGGCGCGGGCGCGTTCAGCCTGTCGGTGGACAAACCCAACGTGCTCGTCGGCCTGATAATCGGCGCGTCGGTGGTGTTCCTGTTCTCCAGCCTGCTGATCATGGCGGTAGGCCGGGCGGCCCAGCGGGTCGTCCTCGAGGTGCGCATGCAGTTCCGCAACAACCCGGGGATCATGACCTACGAGGTGACACCCGACTACTCGCGGGTGGTGGACATCGTTACCGCGGACTCGCTGCGCGAATTGGTCACCCCGGGCATCCTGGCCGTGCTGACCCCCATCGCGGTCGGCTTCGCGTTCGGCTACGCCCCGCTTGGCTCCTACCTGGCAGGCGCGATCGCGGCCGGCGTGCTGATGGCGGTCTTCCTGTCCAACTCCGGCGGCGCCTGGGACAACGCCAAGAAGCTGGTCGAAGACGGGCTGCACGGCGGCAAGGGCTCGGAGGCGCACGCGGCGACCGTCATCGGCGACACCGTGGGCGACCCGTTCAAGGACACCGCCGGACCCGCGATCAACCCGCTGCTCAAGGTCACCAACCTGGTCTCGCTGCTGATCGCCAGCTCCGTGGTGAAGTACAGCGCCAACACCGGGCTGCGGGTCGGCGTGGCCCTCGGCGCGGTGGTCATCATCGTCGGGGCGATCGTCTGGTCCAAGCGCCGCTCGCAGGACATGGGCGACGAGGTTCCGGCGAGCGCCGAGATCAGCGGGGCCACCTCGCCCGCGGCCAGCGTCGGGTCCCCGGACCGCGTCGCGGACGCCCCCGAGGCGATCGAGCCGGTCACCGTGGTCGTTCCCGCGCCAAACCCGGCTCCGCCGGTTCCGGCCGAGCCGGCACCGGGACAGCCGCCGGAGTAGCACTCGCCTGCGCGTCCGGCAGCAACGCCGCGGCCCGCCCGGGCCAGGGAAACCTGGTCCGGGCGGGCCGCCGGGCTGACCGGGGCCTTTACTCCGCGGACTCAGCAGCCGCGTCGACGGCGTCGCGGGGGATGCCGAGCAGGTAGAGCACCGTGTCCAGGTACGGGACGTTGACCGCGGTGTCGGCCGCGTCGCGGACCACCGGCTTGGCGTTGAAGGCGACCCCGAGCCCGGCGGCGCCGATCATGCCCAGGTCATTGGCCCCGTCCCCGACCGCGACCGTCTGCGACAGCGGCACGCCCGCCGCCTGCGCGAACCGGCGCAGCGCGGCGGTCTTGCCGTCCTTGTCGAGGATCGGCTCGGCTACCCGGCCGGTGAGCTTGCCGTCGGCTACCTCGAGGGTGTTCGCGGCGACGTAGTCGATGCCGAGTTCGTCGGCCAGCGGCTGGATCACCGCGGTGAACCCGCCGCTGACGACCCCGCACTTGTAGCCGAGCAGCTTGAGCGTCCGCACCAGCGTCCGCGCCCCCGGGGTGAGCCGCAGCCCGGCCCGCACCTCGTCCAGCACCGCGACGTCAAGCCCGGCCAGCAGCGCGGAGCGCTCCCTGAGGGAGGCGGCGAAGTCCAGGTCGCCGCGCATGGCCGACTCGGTCACCTTGGCCACCTCGTCGGCGCAGCCGGCCCGCTCCGCGAGCAGGTCGATAACCTCGTCCTGGATCAGGGTGGAGTCCACGTCCATCACGACCAGCCGCATCGCCCGGCGCTGCAGGCCGGCCCGCTGGACGGCCACGTCCACGCCGCTCTCCACCGCGACCTGGGCCAGCGCGTTCCGCAGGCGGCCGGGATCCGCTCCCGAGACGTCCAGCTCGACGCAGGTCACCGGGTCGCTCGCCAGCCGGGTGATCCGGTCGATGTTGGCCCCGCTGGCCGCGATCCGGCCCGCGACGGCGGCGACGCCGCCGGGCCGCAGCGGGCTGCCGAGCACGGTGACGTGCAGCCGGCCGCTGATCCCGCCGGAACGCGCCCGGGACGGTGACTCGGCCGACCCGGTGGTGATCTCCGCCTCCAGCCCCAGGTCGTCCGCGAGCTCCGAGACGACGCGGTAGATGGCGGTCAGGTCGGGGGAGCCGTCACCGGCGAGCAGGACGCCGAGCACCAGCCTGCCCTTGATCGTCACCTGCTCGATGTCCGCTACGCTCAGCGGGAAGCCCGCCAGGGCGCCAAACAGCCGCGAGGTGACACCGGGCCGGTCGCGGCCGGTCAGCGTGATCAGGAGCGTGGTCCGTGGTTGGTTCATCTCGAGCCCACGGTACCGTCTGGCGCCCGGACCCGGCGACGATGCCCCCTCGGTGTGACCAACCACCGGGAACCATCTGAGAAGCTTGGATGGCGACGAGGCCCCCGGTGGCATAGGTTCGGTCTCGGCGGCCGTTCGGCCCGGCGGAGGTCGGCCGTGAGGAGGACAGGCATGTCTGACGAGGTGCTCAAGCTGCGCGGCGTGTCCGTGCGGCGCGATACGTCGCTGTTGCTGCGGAACGTCGACTGGACCGCGCACGAGGACGAGCGCTGGATCGTGATCGGCCCGAACGGCGCGGGCAAGACCACCCTGCTGCAGGTGGCCTCGACCCAGCTGTTCCCGACCGAGGGCACGGTCGACGTCCTGGGCGAGCGACTGGGGGACGTGGACGTCTTCGAGCTGCGCCCCCGGATCGGCCTGACCAGCGCCGTGCTGGCCGAGAAGGTGCCGGCCGGGGAGAAGGTCATCGACCTGGTGCTCACCGCCTCCTACGGCGTCCTGGGGCGGTGGAAGGAGGAGTACGAGTCCTCCGACGTGACCCGGGCGGTGGAACTGCTCGACGCGCTCGGCTGCGCGCACCTGATCCGGCGGCGGTTCTCGACCCTGTCCGAGGGCGAGCGCAAGCGGGTGCAGATCGCCCGGGCGATGATGCCCGACCCGGAGATCCTGTTCCTCGACGAGCCCGCGGCGGGCCTGGACCTGGGCGGCCGGGAGGACCTGCTGCGCCGCCTGTCGGGACTGGCGGGCAACCCCAAGGCGCCGATGATGGTGCTGGTCACCCATCACGTGGAGGAGGTGCCGAACGGGTTCACGCACGCGATGCTGCTGCGCCGCGGCGCCGTGCTCACGGCGGGCCCGATCGGCGACGTGTTCACCGCGAAGAACCTGTCCCGCTGCTTTGGCGTCCCGCTGGAGATCGAGCGGCACGAGAACCGCTGGCGGGCCTGGGCCCGCTGACCGTCAGGCCTGGAAGCGGTAGCCCATGCCCGGGTCGGTCAGCAGGTAGCGCGGGCGGGACGGCTCCGCCTCCAGCTTGCGGCGCAGCTGGGCGACATAGACCCGCAGGTAGTTGGATTCGGAGCCGTAGGCCGGGCCCCACACGTCCCGCAGCAGCTGCTGCTGGGTGACCAGGCGGCCGCGGTTGCGCACCAGCACCTCGAGCAGCTGCCACTCGGTCGGCGTCAGCCGGACGTCGGCCCCGTCCCTGATGACCCGCTTAGCGGCCAGGTCGACGGTGAAGCCAGGGGTGGCGACGACCGGCTCGTCCGGGGCGGGGACGGCCCGGCGGACCGCCGCGCGGAGCCGGGCGAGCAGCTCGTCCATGCCGAACGGCTTGGTGACGTAGTCGTCGGCGCCCGCGTCGAGCGCGGCGACCTTCTGGTGCTCGGCCCCCCAGACCGACAAGACGATGATCGGTGTCGCCGACCAGCCGCGGACCCCGTGAATAACCTGGGTGCCGTCCATGTCGGGCAGGCCGAGGTCGAGGATGACCGCGTCGGGGCGCTCGCGGGACACGGCGGCCAGCCCGGACGTGCCGTCGCTGGCGGTTGACACCTCGTAGTCGCGCGCGGCCAGGTTGATCCGCAGGGCGCGCAGGATCGACGGCTCGTCGTCGATGACCAGGACGCGGGTCACTGGTCGGCCCCCAGGCGGGCCGGCACGTCGCTGACCAGCGCAGGCATGGTCAGCCGGATGGTCAGGCCGCCGCCCGGGGTGTCGACCGCGACAATGGTGGCGCCCATCGCCTCGGTGAAACCCTTGGCTACGGCCAGCCCGAGGCCCACCCCGGGAGCGCGCTGGTCGAAGCGTGCGAACGGCTCGAAGATCCGCTCCTTCAGCGCGGCGGGCACCCCCCGGCCGTGGTCCACCACGTCGATGACGACCTTCGTCCCGTCCTGCCGGGCCCGGAGCACGGGCCGCAGGTCCGGCGGGGAGTGCCGCAGCGCGTTGGAGAACAGGTTGGCCAGCACCCGCTCCAGCAGCCCGGGATCGGCCCGGACCAGCGGCAGGTCATCGGGCACGCTGATCAGCAGGTGACCCGAGCCGTCCAGGCCGCGCAGCGCCACCGGGGCCACCTCGTCGAGCGCGGTGGCCCGCAGGAACGGCTCGAGCGACCCGGCCTGCAGACGGCTCATGTCGAGCAGGTTGCCGACCAGCGCGTCGAGCCGGTCCGCGTCCTGCTCGATGTTCGCCAGCAGTTCCGCCTCGTCCTGGTCTGACCAGTGCACGTCGGTCTGGCGCAGGCTGGACACGCTCGCCTTAATGGACGCCAGCGGGGTGCGCAGGTCGTGGCTCACCGCGCGCAGCAGCGCGGTCCGCATGCGGTCGCCCTCGGCCAGTGCCTCCGCCTGTGCCGCCTGGGTGCGCAGCCGGGCCCGGTCCAGGGCGGCGACGGCCTGGGCGGTGTAGCCGGCCAGCAGCGCGGCGGTGGCGCTGGCCGTCTGCCCGCTCACCTCGAGGGCCAGGTCGGGACGGACTTCGAACCGCAGCGGGGCCGACCCGGCCTCGGTGCTGCCGCTGGACGCGACCGAGATCCAGCGGCCGCCGACGCGCTCGAGGAGCTCGCCGCGGCCGCCGTGGCCGGCGGTCAGGTGGTCGAGGACGTCGCCCGGGGTGTCCGCGCCGCCGAGCACCGTCTGGGCCAGCCCGAGCAGCGACTCGGTCTCCTTGGCGCTGCGCGCCGCGTCCGCCTCGCGCCGGGCCGCCAGGTGGACCACGCTGCTCACCGCGACCGCGACGGTGACGAACAGCACCAGCGCGAGCAGGTTGCGCGGCTCGGCGATGGTGAACGTGTGCAGTGGCTCGGTGAAGTACCAGTTCAGCAGCAGGCAGGCGGCCACCGCGGCCAGCACCGCGGGCCAGAAGCCGCCCGTGACCGCGACCGCGACCACCGAGACCAGGTAGATCAGCAGGTCATCGGAGAGGTTGAGCCGCGGCGCGAGCGCCACGAGCAGGGCGGTGAGCGACGGCAGCCCGGCTCCGGCGAGCACCGCCCCGGCTAGCTGCCTGCGGCGGGAGATGCCGCTCGGCGCGCGGGAGTCCACGCTCTCCATTGTGCCCCCGGACGCGTACCAGCGGAATGCCGCGCCGGCGACCGCCCCGGCCAGCGCCGCGGCCGCCAGCGTGACCGCCGCCCGTCCGGCGACGACGCCGGTCAGCCGCAGGTCGGCGTAGGGCGGCCGGGAGAACCCGGTAACGGTCAGCCAGCCGACGACGCCCAGCGGCACCGCGGCGGCCGGGTCGGCCACCGCGGCGAGCACGCCGACCACGGTCGCGCAGGCGGCCAGCACGCCGGCCGCGTCCAGCCGGCCGCCGAGCGCGGCCGTCACGGTACCGATGGCGAGCAGCCCGGCAAATCCGGCCGGCAGGGCATAGGGGGCGGCCAGGCCGCCGCGCCAGGGTGGCCGCCGCGCCGGGTCGTGACGCCACACCGGGGGCCGCGTCCCGCGGGCCCCGGCCGAGGTCAGCGGGTCCTTGTTTCCAGTCATCCTGAAAGTAGTTTCCGCCCCCGCCCGCCTGCCTGCGGCCGATCTTGACGAATCCTTAACGCCCAGCTCAGCAGCCTTAACGCGCTGCTTGCAGCTCTCGGGCGAAGGAGTACCTAGCGTGGAGCCGCGGGTGGAAAACCACCGGCCCGGGCGCGGAGAAGGCGGTACCAGTGGCGGCACCTCAGGGAGCTGGGCTCGCGGGCGGCGGGCCGGACGAACTGGCGGGCACCGCGG
>DASWUW010000769.1:0-1884 GCA_036406335.1 Trebonia sp. | reverse complement strand
CGCAGCGCGCAGTCGGAGCATCCGGGGCGGTTCGTGGTGGCGGACCTGGACGCTGGGGGGGTGGACGGGGCGGGCGGCGGTCCGGGCTGGGCGGGGCTGCTGGGGGCGGGTGAGCCGCAGGTGGCGGTGCGGGGCGGGCGGCTGCTGGCTCCGCGGCTGGTTCCGGCCGGGGTGCTGCCGGTGCCGGAGGGGGCGCCGTGGCGGCTGGGGGCGCCGCGGAAGGGGTCGCTGGAGAACCTGGCGCTGGTGCCTTCGGGGGGAGGGCGGCCGCTGGGGGCCGGGGAGGTGCGGGTCGGGATCCGGGCGGCGGGCCTGAACTTCCGGGACGTGCTGATCGCGCTGGGGCTGTATCCGGGTGAGGCGCCGCTGGGCAGCGAGGCGGCCGGGGTCGTGCTGGAAGTCGGCCCGGGGGTCGCCGGCCTGTCGCCCGGCGACCGGGTCCTGGGGCTGGTCGCGGACTCGTTCGGCCCGGTCGGGGTGACTGACCGGCGGCTGCTGGTGCCGGTGCCGCCCGGCTGGTCGTTCGCGGCGGCGGCGGCGGTGCCGGTCGCGTACCTGACTGCCTACTACGGGCTGGTGGACCTGGCCCGGGTCCGCCCGGGCGAGCGGGTGCTGGTCCATGCCGCGGCGGGCGGGGTGGGGATGGCGGCGGTGCAGCTGGCCCGGCACCTGGGCGCGGAGGTGTTCGCGACCGCGAGCCCGGCCAAGTGGGATGCGGTGCGGGGGCTGGGGGTGCCCGCCGGGCGGACCGCGTCGTCGCGGGACCTGGGTTTCCGGGACGCGTTCCTGGCCTCTACCGGGGGTCAGGGCGTCGACGTGGTGCTGGACGCGCTGGCCGGGGAGTTCGTGGACGCGTCGCTGGAGCTGCTGCCGCGCGGCGGCCGGTTCATCGAGATGGGCAAGGCCGACATCCGGGACCCGGGGGCCGTCGCCCGGCGGCACCCGGGGGTGTCCTACCGGTCCTACGACCTGTTCGAGGCGGGGCCGGACCGGATGGGGGAGATGCTGGCCGCGGTGATGTCCCTGTTCGCGCGGGGGGTGCTGGTGCCCGCGCCGGTGCGGGCCTGGGACGTGCGGCGGGGGGCGGAGGCGTTCCGGTTCCTGCGCGAGGGCCGTAATACCGGCAAGGTCGTGCTGACGGTGCCGGCGCCGCTTGACCCGGACGGGACGGTGCTGGTCACCGGCGGTACCAGCGGGCTGGGGGCGTTGTTCGCCCGGCACCTGGCCAAGGTCCACGGGGCGCGGCGGCTGCTGCTGGCCAGCCGCCGCGGCCTGGCCGCCGAGGGGGCCGCGGAGCTGGCCGCGGAGCTGGAGGGGCTGGGTGCCCGGGTCCGGGTGGCGGCCTGCGACGTGGCCGACCGCGGCCAGCTCGCGGAGCTGATCGGGTCGCTGGAGCGCCCGCTGACCGCGGTGGTCCACGCGGCCGGGGTCCTGGACGACGGGCTGGCCGGTTCGCTGACCGCCGGGCAGGTGGAGCGGGTGATGCGGCCGAAGGTGGACGCGGCGCTGCTCCTGGACGAGCTGACGGCGGGGGCGGAACTGTCCGCGTTCGTGGTTTTCTCCTCGGTCGCGGCGCTGATCGGGAGTCCCGGGCAGGGCAACTACGCGGCCGCGAACGCCGGGCTGGACGCGCTCGCGGCCCGGCGGCGGGCGGCCGGGCGGCCGGCGCTGTCGCTGGCGTGGGGGCTGTGGGCGCAGGCGACCGGGATGACCGGGGGCCTGGCTGACGCCCAGCTTGCCCGCCTGGTCCGGGCCGGCCTGGAACCGCTGCCGACCGGCCTCGGGCTGGAGCTGTTCGACCGGGCCCTGCGGCTGGACACGGCGCTGGCCGTCCCGGTCCGCCTTGACTTGCCCGCGCTGCGGGCCCAGGCCCGCGCCGGGCTG
>DASWUW010000768.1:0-1954 GCA_036406335.1 Trebonia sp. | reverse complement strand
CCGACAGCGTCCGGGTGACCTGTTGCGGTGCGGTGTGGTCCAGCCGGTAGGTCGCGTACACCGGGTTGAACACGCCCATGCAGGTCATGAGGCCGAGCTGGACCGCGCTGACGAGCGTCAGGCCGCCCGCGCCGCGGCCGGTGAACGCCAGCCCGGCCGGCCAGCAGGCCCGCAGCGTCCCGAAGACCAGTATGATCCGGTGCCGCCCGAACCGGTCCGCTAGCGGCGCCGCCAGCCGGGAGCCGATAAGGGCCCCGGCGCAGCGCGGGGCTGCGCAGGATGTACCGCCAGCCGTCCAGCAGATCCTCGATTCGCATACGCTCCTAGCCGGATCGCCCTGCCCAGTGCCCCGTGCTGGCCCGGCTGCCGGCTGCCCCGGCAGGCCCGGGAGGACCTCGGGTACTCACGCCCCGGCGGTGACCGCCTTCAGCTCGGCTAGCGACTCCCGGATGCCGTCGCGCAGCGAAGGACCTCCGGTCCCGTTCACCCAGCGCCGGTAGGCAACCTTCAGTACCGCGATGCCGGCCTCGGCGGCCAGGGTCGCGGCCGGTTCCGCGACGCCGCGCCCGCGCAGCGCGTCGGCCAGCGCCACCGCCAGCAGCGCCATCTTGACCAGGTCGCGCTCCTGCAGCTCCGGGTTGGCCGCGACGACCGCCTGGCGCAGCTGCGTCCCGGCGTCGCGTTCCCCGAACACCTCGGCGGCCGATTCGAGCGCCGCGCCCACCAGGTCGATCGGGGCCAGCCCGTCCGGTGCTTCCTCGATCCCGTGCAGCAGCCGCTCCCGGAGCAGTTCCGAGCCGGCGAACAGCACCTCGCGCTTGTCGGCGAAGTGCCGGAAGAAGGTGCGCTCGGTCAGGCCCGCGCGCTTGGCGATCTCCGCCACCGTGGTCTGGTCGAATCCCCGCTCGCCGTACAGCTCGAGCGCGGCCAGCGCGAGGCGGCCGCGGGCACCGGGCTCCCAGCGGGTCATGTCTCCATCGTACCTTGATGACAGTTACTGACATGACTGTGCTAGCCTGATGACAGTCACTGACATTTATTGCTCTCTGGAGGCAATTCCATGCGCGTATTCGTCACCGGGGCGTCCGGGCACATCGGCTCGCCGCTTGTCGCCGCACTGCTGCGAAGCGGCCATGACGTGACCGGCCTGGCCCGGTCGGACCGCTCGTCGGCCGCCCTCGAGGCCCTGGGGGCCACGGCTCGCCGCGGCGACCTGGACGACCTCGACGGCCTGCACGCGGCGGCGGCCGCCGCCGACGGCGTGGTGCACCTCGCCTTCAAGCACGAGCAGATGATGGCGGGCGATTTGCTCAGCGCGGTCACCGCCGACCTGCGGGCGGTCGAGGCGATCGGGTCGGCACTCGAGGGATCGGGCAAGCCGTTCGTGGGCACCGGGGGCACGCTCATGCTGGCGGCGGGCGGGATCGCCGGCCGGGCGGCCACCGAGCAGGACGTGCTGACCGCGGGGCCCCGGGTCGAAGCCGAGAACCTGGCGATCGCCCTGGCCGGCCGGGGCGTGCGCTCCTCCTGGGTCCGGCTGCCGCCGGTCGTGCACAGCCGGCTTGAGGGCAGCGGCGGCTTCGCCCCGGTGCTCATCGCCATCGCCCGCGCGAGCGGCGTGTCGGCCTACGTGGGCGACGGCGCCAACCGCTGGCCCGCGGTGCATACCCTGGACGCCGCTCACCTCTACCAGCTGGCGCTGGAGTCCGCTCCGGCCGGCTCCCGGCTGCACGCCGTCGCGGAGGCCGGAGTGCCCGTCCGGGAGATCGCCGAGGTCATCGGCCGCCACCTGGACCTGCCGGTCAAGGGCATCGACGCCCAGGACGCGGCCGGGCACTTCGGCCTGCTGGCCGGCTTCGCCGGGCTCGACAACCTGACCTCCAGCACGCTAACCCGCCAGCTCCTCGGCTGGCAGCCGGCCAATGACGGCCTGCTCGCCGACCTAGACCACGGC
>DASWUW010000767.1:0-2560 GCA_036406335.1 Trebonia sp. | reverse complement strand
GCAGCCGGTCCATCCACACCTGGTCCAGGGCCTGGGCCGCGAGCGCGGCGCCCGATCTTCCCGAACCCTCCCCAGCGGCCAAGGTCGCCGCGCTGCAGGCGCCCGGGCAGGTTCTGCTGAAGCTGGCCGTGTCCGGTTGCGGCGTCCGGCTGCCCGGCTAGGGGTACGGCCCGGCCCGCAGCGCGGCGCGGTTTCGGGCATGCGGCCGGACCCGGCCCGTAGGATGCCTGCCATGCCAGACGTACCTCCTGCCCCCGAGCCGTTCACCCCGCGGGCCGATCCCGCCGCGCTCGAGGATCTCCGGGTCCGGCTGAGGGCGACGCGCTGGCCGGACGCATCCGAGGACGCCGGCTGGTCGATGGGAACCGACCTCGGCTACCTCCGCGAGCTCGTGGCCTACTGGGCGGACGGGTTCGACTGGCCGGCGCAGGAGGCCGCGCTGGCCCGGCTCCCCCGCTTCCGCGTCACGCTCGGCGGCCTCGGAATCCATTACGTGCACGCCCGGGCGGCCGCCCCGGCCGGGTCCGGGGGTCCGGTCCTGCCGCTGATCCTCAGCCACGGCTGGCCGGACTCGTTCTGGCGCTACGCGAAGGTCATCCCGCTGCTGACCGACCCCGGCGCGCACGGCGCCGACCCGGCCGACGCGTTCGACGTGGTGGTGCCCGACATGCCGGGCTACGGGTACTCGGACCGGCCCGGCGAGCCTCTCGACGCCGTCGCGGTCGCCGGGCTGTGGGCCGAGCTCATGAGCGTGCTGGGGTATCCGCGGTTCGGCGCGGCGGGCGGGGACGTCGGCAGCGGTGTGAGCCGCTACCTCGGGCTCGATTACCCCGGCCGGGTCGCGGCCGTCCACCGCACCGACGCGGGGCTGCCCCGGTTCACCGGCGACCCGGCGGACCTCACGCCCGAGGAGCATGCCTGGCTAGAGAGCGCTGCGGCCTGGGGCAGGACCGAGGGTGCCTACGCCGCCATGCACAGCACGAAACCTCAGACCGCCGCCTTCGGGCTGACCGACTCCCCCGCCGGGCTCGCCGCGTGGATCGTCGAGAAGCTCCGGGCGTGGAGCGACTGCGACGGCGACGTCGAGCGGAGCTTCAGCCGGGACGAGATCCTCACGAACGTCACGCTTTACTGGCTCACCGGGACGATCGGCTCGTCGATGCGCATGTACCGGGCGAACGCCGCGATCCCGCTCGCGCAGCACGCCCGCCGGGTCGAGGTGCCGTCCGGCTTCTCGATCTTCGCCGGTGACGTCGTCCGCCCGCCCCGGGCCTGGCTCGAGCGCACGGCGAACGCCGTGCGCGTGACCGAGCCCGCCCGCGGCGGCCACTTCGCCCCGTTCGAGGAGCCCGGGCTCTACGCCGAGGAGCTGCGCGCGTTTTTCCGCCCCTACCGGGTGGCGGCCGGCTGAAGAGTGCCGACCCCCGGTGACCTGTGGATAGCTTGTGCGCAAGGCGGTGGAAAACCACGGTCATTTGCGGATAACGAGCCATGATCTGTGGATCAGTATGTGGACAGGGAAAATGCCGGGAAAAACCACGGCACAGGTCTTGCGCGCTACCGGATGGCGCAGTAGAAAAGCCTTCACCGCTAGAAACGGGCACTGCCCGGGGGTGACTCCGGGACGTGGGAGGAGCGGGGAGACCTGAGCCTCACGCGGGTTCGGCGACCATAGCGGGAGGCGCGCGGCAACGCCGGCCGAGGTCCCCTGCATCTCATACATGGAGGGGACCTTGTCTTATTCTGCCCGGCACAAGCGCCTCGGCCAGGACCGCCAGGCCGCCAAGCACTCGCATGCCGACCGCAGGCATTCCTGGATCTCCCCGCGCAGGAACCGCGCCGGGACGGACCCGTCCGGAGGGCCGGGGACGCCGGACCGCGACGACGAGGATCAGACGGGCCAGGCTTCCTTGCGGTAGCCCATGTCCCAGAACATCCACTCGTAGCGGCTGGTGGTGCGGAAGTGCCGGTGCACCCGGTCCCGTTCCGCGGCGCCCAGGCCGGGGCCCAGCTCGTCGGTCACGTCGATGACCGCCTGCACCACGCCGCCGAACTCCTCGCCGCCGTAGGTGTCGATCCACTGCTGGTAGCGGGGGTCAGGTGAGCCGCGGCGCACCAGTTCCCTGCCGACCTCCCAGTAGATCCAGTAGCACGGCAGGACCGCGCCGACTCCCTCGGCGTAGGACCCGGTGCTGGCGGCGGCGAGCAGGTAGCTGACGTAGGCCAGGTTGGTGGGGGCCGGCTCGGCCTGCCCGGCGGCCACCGGGTCGATGCCGAGGCCGGCGAGCAGCGAGCCGTGCAGCGTCTTCTCCACCGCGATCGCGTCGGCCGCGTGCCGGGCGAACAGCTCGGTCTGCTCCGGGGTGGGCGCGCGGCCCGCCACGGCGGCCAGCGCCTGGGCGTACCCGTGCAGGTAGATCGCGTCCTGCGCGACGTAGAAGGCGAAGGCATCGTGGGGCAGGCTGCCGTCGGTCAGCCCGGTCAGGAACGGGTGAGCCACGATGGCGTCGTAGACGCCGGTCACCCCCTGCCACAGCTCAGCGCTGAAGCTGCCGCTCAT
>DASWUW010000766.1:0-7807 GCA_036406335.1 Trebonia sp. | reverse complement strand
CCAGTGGCGGCCTGCCCAGGTGACGCGGCCGGCGTGCGTGACCGGGGTGGTGTACGTGACCGCCGGCCAGGGCAGGCAGATCGTGGAGAAGCTGCCGGCAAGCTCTGATGCCGCCGCCCCGGCGGTAACCGGTTTGCCCGCGGTCCCGCCGGTCGACCATGATGGCGGGCATGGGCCACCTGCAAGTCGCGCACGTCGACTACTACCTGCCGGACGGGCGGATACTGCTCAGCGACGCCAGCTTCCGGGTCGGGCAGGGCGACGTGCTCGCGCTCGTCGGCCCGAACGGCGCGGGCAAGAGCACCCTGCTGAAGATCATTTCCGGGGAGCTGAAGCCGGACGCGGGGACGGTCACCACCAGCGGCGGCCTGGGTGTGATGCCGCAGTTCGTCGGGTCGGTGCGGGATGAGCGGACGGTCCGGGACCTGCTGGTGTCGGTGGCGCGGCCGGCCGTCCGCGACGCGGCCGGCGCCGTCGACGCGGCCGAGCTGGCGATCATGGAGCGTGACGACGAGGCCGACCAGATGGCGTACGCGCAGGCGCTGAGCGACTGGGCCGACGCGGGCGGGTACGCCGCCGAGACCGTCTGGGACATGTGCACGATGTCCGCGCTCGGCCTGCCCTACGAGAAGGCCCAGTACCGCGGCGTGGCGACGCTGTCCGGGGGCGAGCAGAAGCGGCTGGTGCTGGAGGCGCTGCTGCGCGGCCCGGACGAGGTGCTGATGCTCGACGAGCCGGACAACTACCTGGACGTACCGGGCAAGCGCTGGCTGGAGGAGCAGCTGCTCGGCACGGGCAAGACGGTGCTGTTCGTCTCGCACGACCGGGAACTGCTCGCCCGGGCGGCGTCGAAGATCGTCAGTGTCGAGCCCGCCCCGGGCGGGTCCGACGTGTGGGTGCACGGCGGGGGGTTCGACAGCTACCACGAGGCGCGGGCGCAGCGGTTCGAGCGGTTTGAGGAACTGCGCCGCCGCTGGGACGAGAAGCACGCTCAGCTCAAGAAGCTCGTGCTCGATATGCGCCAGTGGGCCGAGAACAGCCCCGCGATGGCGTCCCGCTACGCCGCCGCCCAGACCCGGCTGCGCAAGTACGAGGAGGCCGGGCCGCCGCCCGAGCCTCCCCGCAAGCAGGACATCCGGATGCGGCTGCGCGGCGGGCGTACCGGCGTGCGGGCCGTCACCTGCTCCGGGCTCGAGCTCACCGGGCTGATGCGGCCGTTCGACCTGGAGGTCTTCTACGGCGAGCGGGTCGCGGTGCTCGGCTCCAACGGGTCCGGCAAGTCGCACTTCCTGCGGCTGCTGGCCGGCCAGCCGGTCGCCCACACCGGGAGCTGGAAGCTGGGCGCGCGGGTGGTGCCCGGGTTCTTCGCCCAGACGCACGTGCAGCCGGGGCTGGAAGGGCGGACGCTCACCGGCATCCTGTGGGAGGGCTACGCGAAAGACCGGGGCGCGGCGATGAGCGTGCTGCGCCGGTACGAGCTCAACCAGCAGGGTGACCAGCTGTTCGGCAAGCTGTCCGGCGGCCAGCAGGCCCGGTTCCAGATCCTGCTGCTCGAACTGGAGGGCGCGACCGCGCTGCTGCTGGACGAGCCGACCGACAACCTCGACCTGGAGTCGGCCGAGGCGCTGCAGGACGGGCTGGAGAGCTACGAGGGAACGGTGCTGGCGGTCACCCACGACCGCTGGTTCGCCCGGACCTTTGACCGCTTCCTCATCTTCGGGGCCGACGGCGTGGTCCGCGAAGCACTGGAGCCGGTCTGGGACGAGGGCCGGGTCAGCCGCGCCCGCTAAAGACGCCTTCGGGCACCCGCGAACAGGGCGGGGCTGCAGTCGCGCCGGAGATCCGGCAAGGCACGGAACCTCAATTCGACCACCGTGCCCAGCCACAGGCCGAGAGACGCGGTCAGCGTCGAGGCGGCCACCATGACCAGGACGAGCAGGAACCAGTTGGTGACGTGGATGTGCGGTCCCTGGCCCGGGGCCTGCACCTGGAGGCTGTCCCACAGGTTGACCCGGGTCTGCGGGGTCCAGGCCGGCCGTCGGCTCGTCGAGAACCAGCACGTCGGGCTGGTGCACCAGGGCGCGGGCGATTATCAGGCGGCGGGCCTGGCCGCCGGACAGCTGGTCGGCCAGCGCGTTCCGCCGGTCGCCGAGGCCGAACGCGTCGATGAGCTGCCCGGCCCGCTTGGCCGCGACCCCCTGGACAGGCCGAAGAACCGGCCGCGGAACGCCAGGTTCTCGGTGACCGTGAGCTGCATGTCGAGCGTGTTGTTCTGGGTGACGACGCCGATCCGGCGCTTGACCGCCACCGGGTCCCGGGTGACGTCGTGGCCGGCCACCCAGGCGCGGCCGGCGGTCGGGGCGATCAGCGTGGTGAGTATGCCGATGGTGGTGGACTTGCCGGCGCCGTGGGCATTCTGGTGACGCCGCACAGGCGGGATTCGCGGCGCGCCGCTTCCGAGCAGTGCAGCCGTAGCAGGCAGTGGCCGTAGATCTCCCGCCGCCGGTCATAGGCGCTGGCCTGCGTCCAGGCGAATCGCGGCTCGTCGGGCGGGGTCAGTTCGCCGCCGTCGCCGCAGCCATGATTACCGCCGCGGCGGTGGCTGGCATAACCCCGCGATGAATGCCTGAGGCGGACAACCAGGACCAGGGTACCTGCTATGGCGGCGGATTTTCTTCCCGGCGTTGTCGATCTGGAGCTGCGCCGGTTGACGAGTAAGCAGAGGCCGGCGAACCGCGCCGGGCCTGAAGTGACAGGGAGCAGGCTATGAGCAAGTACGTTCTCGCATTCCGCGGCCAGCCGGACCGCGTCCACCAGCCGGATGAGGGGCAGCAGTGGGGTGCCTGGTTCGCGGGCCTGGGCGCCGCGATTGCTGACGCGGGAAACCAGGTGGGCATGGTGCGCACCCTCGCCGCCGGGGACGGCGGAAATCCGGCCAGCGCGGTCCTCACCGGGTACGCCGTGATCAATGCCGACAGCCCCGACGAGGCCGCCCGCATGGCCGGCGGCTGCCCTGGCCTCCGGTACGGGGTCAGCGTCGAGGTGGCCGAGGTTGTCAGCGGCCCCTGACCGCCTCCGGTCCGCATCGCCGGTGCGGGGCCGGGCTGCAGGTCAGGCCGCCCGGCCCAGCACGGGACGAACCGGCCCGGCCAGCTATGCGAAAATCTTGCCTGCACGATCAACCACGTACGCGGCGATCGCCACTGGCGGCACGGCTCCGTATCACCAGGAAGACGGCAAGAGAGGAGGCCCTCAGATGGCTCAGTACATGGTCTTCATCTGGGACGATGAGGCGGCATGGGCGAACGCCGATCCACGCACGGTCGCGGCCGCCCAGGCCGCACATCAGGACTTCATGACGCGCCATGCCGGCGCGCTGCGCGGCGGTAACCGGCTGCACACCAGCGATACGGCGACCTCGGTCCGCCGTACTGCGGACGGCGGAGTTACCGTAAGCGACGGTGCGTTCACCGAAACCAAAGAGGTGATCGGCGGCTACTACCTGATCGACGCAGCCGACCTGGACGACGCGCTGCAGATCGCCGCGGAGGTCCCGGCCCCGTTCGGCGGGGTCGAAGTCCGCCCCGTCTGGGCGGGCCGCTGACGGCGCGTCATGGATCCCGCCGTCACGGCAGCCGTCGCCGAAGCACACCGCCGGGACTGGGGGTTCGTGCTCGCCGCGACCGCCCGGATCACCCGCGACCTGGATGCCGCAGAGGACTGTGTCCAGGACGCCTATGCGCAGGCGCTGACCGCCTGGGCCGACGCCGGCGTGCCGGCCAAGCCTGCGGCATGGCTCACCGTGGTGGCACGGCGGCGAGCGATGAACCTCATCCGCCGCAACGACACGCTGTCAAGGAAGCTGCCTCTTCTCGCCGGCGACGCCGCCTCGTCCGGCACCGGCGACGACACGGACGTAGACCCGATCCCCGATGACCGGCTGCGGCTGATCTTCACCTGCTGTCACCCCGCTCTGGCCGCTGAGTCCCGGGTGGCGCTTACCCTGCGGCTGCTGTGCGGGCTGACCACAGCAGAGGTGGCCCGCGCCTTCCTCGTCTCCGAGCCCACCATGGCGGCGCGGATCACCCGGGCCAAGAAGAAGATCGCCGCGGCGCGGATCCCCTACCGGGTGCCGCCGGCCAGCGACCTGCCGGACCGGCTCGCCGCGGTGCTCGACGTGGTCCACCTGATGTTCACCACCGGCCACACGGCACCGGCCGGCGAGTCGCTACAGCGCCGTGATCTAGCCGAACGAGCCCTCGACCTAGCCCGGATGCTGCGGCAGCTCCTCCCCGACCACCCAGCTGTGGCCGGGTTGCTCGCCCTGATCCTGCTCACAGACTCCCGCCGCCATACCCGCACCACCGCCAGCGGCCGGCTGCTCCTGCTTGCCGAACAGGACCGCACCCGATGGGACCGGACCGAGATCGACGAAGGAATTGCCCTGATCAGCACCGCCCTGGAACAACGGCCCCCGACCCGCTACGCGCTCATGGCCGCCATCGCAGCCGTCCATGCCGCAGCACCGCGATGGGAGGTCACCGACTGGGAGCAGATCACCGGCCTCTACGGCACGCTGACCCAGATCTGGCCCTCCCCCGTGGTGGCCCTCAACCGCGCCATCGCCATCGGCGAAGCCCGCGGCCCGCACGCCGGGCTGGCCGCCCTCGACCAGCTGGCCGCCGAACCGCAACTGGCGAGCTACCACTACCTGCCCGCAGCACGCGCCGAATTCCTGCGCCGTCTGCACCGCCCCGAGGAGGCCCGGCTGGCCTACCAAGAAGCCCGGCTGCTCGCTGACAACGCCGTCGAACAAGACTTCCTCACCCGCCGCCTGGGCGAACTCGACAGCTAGCCCGCGACCTGGGGCCGGGTGACCGGGCAAACAAATGTCATTTTCCGATATTCGGCTTGCCGGCGCCGTTGGGGCCGAGGAGGCCGAAGAACTCCCCCTGGGGCGCTCCTCGTTCATGAGCTGGCTGAGATGGTCGATCATCTGCTGGAAGAAGAACTTCCGGATGACAGCTTCGTCGTCGCGGTCGACGAAGTCGAATGCTTTACGCCACCCGGCCGCCGCCTGGCAGACGTAGTAGGTGATGACGGAACGGCCCCGGTCGGTGATGAAGAGCCGGACCGCGCGCCGGCCGGCGGTGTCGGCCCGGCGCTCCACGAAACCGTCCCGGACCAGGGTGTTCACCACCGAGGTAAGCGTCCCCGGACTGGACCAGACCCGATCGGCGACCTCGCTCGCCTTGAGCCCGTCAGCGCCCATCAAGACCCTGAGCACGCCGAGCCCGGACAGGCTCAGCTTGAGGCCGGCCGCGCTTAGGCGAGCCGGGTGACCTCGACCGTCACCTTCATGTCGCCGCCCGCGGGGCCGTGGAAGATGCCCCTGAGCGGCGAGACGTCGGCGTAGTCGCGGCCGCGGGCGACGACCACGTGACGCTCGCCCACCGGGGCGAGGCTGGTCGGGTCGAGCGGAGTCCACGAGCCCGCCCAGTACTCCACCCAGGCGTGCGACTGGCCCACCGAGGTACTGCCCGGCTCGGCCTTCGGGTCGGGGTGCAGGTAGCCGGAGACGTAGCGGGCGGGCAGGCCCGCGGCGCGCATCAGGGCGACCGTCAGCTGAGCCATGTCCTGGCAGACGCCCTGGCCCTTGTCCCAGGCCTCCTGGGCGCTGGTGCGCACCCCGGTGGCACCCGGCATGTAGTTGACGTGCTCGTGCACCCGGGCGGAGATGGCCTCGGCGGCCGCGTCGGGCGACAGGCCGGAAATCTCGCCGACCGCCGTGCCGGAGATCTCCCCGGTCACGGTGGTGAGCGGCGTGGGCTGCAGGAACTCAAGCAGCCGGCCGTCCGCCGTCCCCGCGCCGAGCTCCGCCCACGACGGGCGGGCGCCGGCCGCCGGGATGCCGCCGAACGGCTGGGTCTCCACCGTCGCCTCGGCCCGGATGACCAGGTTGTCGTGCGGTTCGGGGAGGTCGAAGACGGAGACGAAGGTGCCCCAGTAGTCGTTGTAAGTCCACACCGGGACGCCAGGACCCGCGGTGACCCGGGACTCCAGCGTCATCTGGGACGGCATCGTCAGCGGGGTCATCCGCGCCTCGTTGAACGAGGTGATCACCGGGCCCGCGTACGTGACGTTGGTGATGTGCTCGATGCGCAGTCGCCAGCCCACTCCTCAGCCGTCCCGTTCCCAGGCGATCGGGGTCTGGTACTGGAAGTACCGCCGGGCGATCGCGTCGCTCGCCTGTATACAGGTCTCCTGCAAGGTACTGAGCAGCTCAGGCAGCTGCGCCGTGAGCTGTTTCGGGTCAGCGTACTCCAGGCGGTTGCGCAGCCGGCCGACCGGGCGCCGGGCCGGGTCGTCCACCCCGGCCCGGGTAGGACCGGGGTTCAGCGCCGCCAGGCACTCCTCCGCGGTGGTCAGCGCGTGCACCACGCTGCGCGGGAACAGCCGGTCAAGCATCAGGAACTCGGCCGTGCGAGACGGCTCGGCGGCCCAGCCGTGCGTCCGGATGAAGCTCTCGTGCGCGCCGCAGGCGCGCAGCAGCACCGGCCAGTCCAGGTCATCGGGGGCGGACATCCGCGCCAGCAGCAGCCGGGCGGTCATGTCGGCGCGTTCCAGGCTGCGGCCCAGCAGCAGGAACCGCCACGCGTCGTCGTGGCTCATGGTCGAGTCGGCCAGGCCGAAGAACAGCGCGGAGCGCTCCCGGATGTAACGCAGGTAGACGTGCGGGCCCAGGCGCTCGGCGGCGCGCTTCTGCCCGGGCAGGCCGTGCCCGGTGACGTTCAGGCACTCCCACATCTCGCTGGAGATGACCTCGCGGATGCCGCGGGCGCCAGCGCGCGCCCCGAGCATCGAGCCGGCGATGGCGCTGGCCGACTGCGTCTCGAAGACCAGGCGGAACAGCACCACGTCGATGTCCAGCTCCGCGTCCGGCTCGACCCGGACGCCGAGAATGCCGAACAGCGCGCGGCAGGCCGCGTCGGAGTCGGCGCCGTTCTCGCCCAGCATCCGGTGGACGTACACGTCGATGAGCCGCGCGGTGTCGTCCGCGCGCTCCACGTAACGCCCGGTCCAGAAGATCGTCTCCGCGATCCGGCTCAGCAGTTCGGCGTTCACTGCTCGGGTCCGATCTGCCGGGCGATCGCGGCCAGGTCGATCTCCGGCCCGCTGGGCGCGGCGGGCAGCGCCATCTCCAGCTTCTCCCGGGCTCCGGCCAGCGGATCCGCCATGCGGCCGGGGTCGATGACCCAGGTGTCCTTCGACCCGCCGCCCAGGCTGGAGTTCACCTTGAGCTCGCCCTCCTTGAGCGCCACCCGGGTCAGGCCGCCGGGCAGCACCCAGACATCGGAGCCGTCGTTGACCGCGAACGGCCGCAGGTCGATATGCCGGGGAGCCAGCTTCTCGCCGATCAGTACCGGCGAGGTGGACAGCGCGATCGGGCGCTGCGCCATCCAGCCGCGCGGGTTGGCCCGCATTTCGTTCTTGACCGCGTCCAGTTCCTGCTCGGTGGCATGCGGACCGATGACGATGCCCGCGCCGCCCGCCCCGTCAACCGGCTTGAGCACCAGGTTGGCGGCCTCGGCGAGCACCCAGTCGAGCACATCCGGATCCTCGAGCCGGTAGGACTCGACGTTCTCCAGAATCGGATCTTCCCCCAGGTAGTACCGGGTGAGGGCGGGCATGTAGGTGTAGATCAGCTTGTCGTCGGCCACGCCGTTGCCGACGCCGTTGGCGATCGTCACGGTGCCGTGCCGGGCGGCGTTGACCAGACCGGGGCAGCCGAGCAGGCTCTGCGGGC
>DASWUW010000765.1:0-13578 GCA_036406335.1 Trebonia sp. | reverse complement strand
GGGCATGAGCGGACCATCGGGCATGCCCTGGACCATCTTCCACAGCCAGGTAGGCACGGGTACGTCTCGGTACTCACCCGGCTTGCGGTGCTTGAGCGGCATCTTCTTGCGGCCGTCGCGGGATGCCTGCCACATGACCCGCAGGATTGCGCCGTCTTCGATGAAGTCGGACTTCTCTACGGCTAGGGCCTCTTCGATGCGCAGCCCGCATCCGCGCATCAGCCAGACAGCGAGACCAGCGCCCCGGTACGAGAGCCTGGCGTCCGTCTTGGTCTCCCCGTCGGCAACGATCTTGATCTGCGGGTAGTCAGGGAAGATGAAGTCAGAACGGAGCTTCTTGGGACCGTGGTCCATCAGCACGATGTCGGTTAGGCGGTGCCTGCTCAGCTTCCCTGCCTTGACTGCCTCGTCGCACGGTCCGACGATGACGAGCCGTGCTTGCTGCCGGGGGGTGATGCTGAGATCCTTCATCGCGACCGTGAGCAAGTTGAGTACGCCGTCCCGGTCGTTGGCCACCTGGGCGAGGGTCTTGCCTCCGAACGCCGGCTGGACGTGCACCCGGTAGGTGCTGCGGTAGTGCGCTTTGCTCCGCTCGTTGACCGGCAGCCGGGAGATATAGGTCTCGACCGCCTCACCGAAGTTGACCTTGCCTAGCTTGGTGTAGTCCGCGAACGTGCTGTCGCCTGACCGCTTGTCCACGGTCAGCTTGAGCTGGAAGTCCTGCGCCAGCTTCCGGCCTGAGCCGTAGGCAGTGCGACCGGTGGTCTCATGCACCGTGTCCCGGAACGACTTCTCAAGCTGCTTGCCGTCAACCCAGTAGCGGAGAGTCCACGCGTGCGGGCACTTCTCGACGGCGGACGGCCGGCAAGAGTGCTGACAGGTCCCGTCGCCGCACTTCTTGTTAGAGTCTGGCTTGTGGTTGCTGAGGTCGCACTTCTTGAACACGGTGCCCGTGCGGTTGACAGCGAGAACCATGATGCGACCTTCCCTGACTTTTGGCTGACTTAGAGATTGTCGCTGGTACTACTACCAGCGATAACAGATAGGGTAACTCACATGACTAAGTGGGAGTACGTGACCGTGCCGCTGCTGACGCACGCGACCAAGCAGATCCTCGACAACTGGGGCGACGAGGGCTATGAACTCGTCTCCGTGGTCCCCGGCCCGAACGCCGAGCAGCTGGTCGCCTACCTGAAGCGGCCCAAGGATGCCTGAGTCCACGGCGGCGGAGCGGCTCGCGGCCCTCGGCCTCACCCTGCCGCCGGTGGCGGCGCCGGTGGCGGCGTACGTGCCCGCGGTGCGCACCGGGAACTACGTGTACACCTCGGGCCAGCTGCCGCTGGCCGACGGCAAGCTGCAGGGCACCGGCAAGGTGGGGGACGGGGTGACGCCGGAGGAGGCGGCTGCGCTGGCCCGCACCGCGGCGCTCAACGCGCTCGCGGCGGCCGCCAGCGTGGCCGGCGGCCTCGACGCGATCGCGCGGATCGTCAAGGTGACCTGCTTCGTCGCCAGCGCGCCCGCGTTCACCGGGCAGGCGCAGGTCGCCAACGGCGCCAGCGAGCTGCTGATCGCGGTGCTCGGCGATGCGGGGCGGCATACGCGCAGCGCGGTCGGTATGGCGGTGCTTCCCCTCGACTCCCCGGTTGAGGTCGAGCTGATCGCCGAAGTCGCGTAGCGGAGGCGCCGTGCGGATACAACTGGGCGAGTCCGGCGGCAAGCTGGCCGCGCGGCTGGCCGACCTCGAGGCGGGGCGGATCACCCCGGCCGGGCCCCGCGACGCGGCGACGGTGATGGTGCTGCGCCCCGCGGCGAAGGCCGGCCCCGGGGTCGAGGTGCTCATGCTGCGGCGGACCGCCGCGATGAAATTCGCGCCCGGCGCCTACGTCTTTCCCGGCGGGTCGGTGGATCCCGCCGACTACAGCGCGGCAGCCGGCTGGCAGGGGCCGTCCCCGGCGGAGTTCGGGGCCCGGCTGGGCGCTTCCGCCGAGGTCGCCCGGGCGCTGGTCTGCGCGGCAGTGCGAGAGACGTTCGAGGAGTCCGGGGTGCTGCTGGCCGGAATACCGGACGGGCCGCTGGCGGTGCCGTCGGGGCCGTCCTGGGAGGCGGACCGGCTGGCCCTGGCTTCGGGGGCACTGGAGTTCGGCGCGCTGCTGGCCCGGCGCGGGCTGGTGCTGCGGGCCGACCTGCTGGTGCCCTGGGCCCGCTGGATCACGCCCGAGGGCGAGCCGCGCCGCTTCGACGCGCGGTTCTTCGCGGCCGCCCTGCCACCCGGCCAGCAGGTGACCGGGCACGAGGCGGAGGCGGACCACGCCGCGTGGCTGAGTCCGGCGGGCGCACTGGAGTCGGCCCGGGCCGGGGAGATCGCGGTGATGCCGCCGACGGCGGCGACGCTGAGCGACTTCGCGGCCGGCGGCGCCCTCGCGGACATCCTCGGGGCCCGGCGCACGATCGAGCCGGTCCAGCCGCGCCTGGTCCTGGAAGACGGCACGCCCTGGCTGATCCTGCCCGACCAGGTGAGCTACCCCCGGTGACCGTGGCGGCTCCGGTGACCATGGCGGCTTCGGTGACCGTGATGGTTCCGGTGACCAGGACGGTTCCAGTGAACGAGAGCAGGCCGTGAACGAGATCAGGGCGGGCGCGGACGGCAAGGCGCTCAGCGGCATGGGCACCGGGCGGGCCCGGTGCGTGCTTGCCCCCAACCCGTCGCCGATGACGCTGGACGGCACCAATACCTGGGTGATCGCCGAACCCGGCTCCGCGACCGCGGCGGTGGTCGACCCCGGACCGCAGGACGAGGGGCACCTGCGGCGGGTGCTGGAGACGGCCGCCGCGGCCGGCCAGCGGGTGACGCGGATCGTGCTCACCCACGGGCACCTGGATCACTCGGCCGGCGCGGCGCGGCTGGCCGAGCTGACCGGGGCGCCCGTCGGCGCCCTGGACCCGGCGCTGCGGCTGGGCAGCGAGGGGTTCGGCGCGGGTGCGGTCCTCGACGCCGGGGGCTGCGAGCTGCGGGTGGTCGCCACCCCGGGGCACACCGGGGACTCGCTGAGCCTGCTCCTGCCGGCGGACGGAGCACTGCTGACCGGGGACACGGTCCTCGGCCGGGGTACCACGGTGATCGCCGCCGACGGGTCACTGGGGGACTACCTGCGTACCCTGGAGGAGCTGCGAGCGCTGGCGGACCAGGCCGGCCTGCGGGTGCTGCTCCCGGGGCACGGCCCGCTGCTGAGCGACCCGGTCCCGGTGCTCGACTACTACCTCGCCCACCGCCGGGAACGGCTCGACCAGGTGCGCGCGGCGCTCGCGGGCGGCGCGCGGACCCCGGCCGAGATCGTCGCCGTGGTGTACGCCGACGTCGACCGCTCGCTCTGGCCCGCCGCCGAGCAGTCCGTCCGCGCCCAGCTGGACTACCTGGCGCCGGGAGCGGAGCTTTTACCGGGCGCGCTTGCGCTGAGTTCTGGCGGGCGCGCTTGCGCAGGGTTTAGCGGGCGCGCTTGCGCAGGCGTTCAGAGTCGAGGATCAGCACCGAGCGGGCTGAGATCTGCAGCCAGCCGCGGGCGGCGAAGTCGGCCAGCGCCTTGTTCACCGTCTCCCGCGACGCGCCGACCAGCTGGGCCAGCTCTTCCTGGGTCAGGTCGTGGTGCACGTGCAGGCCGTCCGGCTCCTGGTTGCCGAAGCGGTCGGCCAGGTCGAGCAGGTTCTTCGCGACCCGGCCGGGGACATCGGTGAACACGAGGTCGGCGGTGACGTCGTTGGCCCGGCGCAGCCGCTGGGCGAGCGCGCGCAGCATATGCAGCGAGACATCGGGCCGCTCACGGAGGAAGGGCGTCAGCGCCTCGTGCTTCAGCAGCGCGAGCACGGCGTCGGTGACCGCGCTGGCCGAGGAGGTACGCGGCCGCGGGTCGAACAGGGACAACTCGCCGAACATCTCACCCGGGCCGATGACGCTCAGCAGGTTCTCCCGGCCGTCCGCGGCGGCGCGGGTCAGCTTCATCTTGCCGTCGATGACCACGTACAGGGCGTCGCCGTCATCCCCTTCCAGGAACAGGTGCTCACCCCGGGAGAGCTTTACCTCCGCCATCTGGCGGCGGAGCGTGCGGGCACCCTCATCGTCAAGGGCATCGAACAGGGGTGCCCGTCTCAGCACTCCTTCGGTGTTATCCACCGGTCCTCCTTACTGCCAACTTCGCATCACTAAGTGTGAATCATGGGATGCCGTGCTTAGTGCCGGGCCGCGCGGATGCCGGGCCGGCAAGCAAAGTATTCCCGCCTGAGACCATAAAGGTGCATGTATGGGCCCTTCATTCTGGCCTCCTTCTAATTACCCTACGTAGTCAGTCAGCCGCTCAGTGGGACGCCGACGGCGCTCACGGCGTGTCGGTTGCCTTGCCGTTACCCAGAGTTCCGCCGATGTTCCGCCTTCCGCGCTGCTTACTGCCCTCTGTTACGCGTAACATATCTAGATGGCAGAGACCAGAAGCTGCGAGCGCTGCGGCCGGGAGTTCGAACCGAAGCGCGAGCACGCGCGGTTCTGCTCTGCCCGCTGCCGGGTGGCCTGGAACCGCGAAAACTGGAATCAGGCCAGCGCCGACCAGCAGAAGTGGGGCAGCGAGAACTGGGCGGACGAGGTGCGCGGCCCTCAGCGTACCGAGACGAGCGCGCTGAGCTGGGCCATCATCGCCATGCGGGACACCACTGAGCGGCTCGGCCGGGTCCAGCCCGGTGACCGGGCGCAGGCCTTCGCGGTGATCGGCGAGGCCGTCTGGTGGGTGACGATCGTCGACGCGACGCTGGTGCGGTACTACCCGGACGACTACGACGCCGTCCTCGCCCGGCTGCCGGCCGACCGGCGGCGGGCCACCGAGACCACCCTCGGCGGCCTGCGGTTCGTCCGGAACCGGATGGGCTATTACGCCGACCAGGCTGACTTCATCCAGCCGCAGGCCGCCTCCGCTGGCGGGAGCGACGCGCCGATCACCGAGTGGACCTGGCGGCCGCTGCCCGTGCCCGCGGTGGCCGCGCTGCCCGCCCGGAGCCAGGAATGGGAGCTGCGCCGCTACCGGGCCTACCAGGACCTGCTGGCGGGCCGCACCGTGGGGGATACCTTCGGCCGCACCTCCGAGTTCCTCGACCTGGTGGCCGCGACGGCGAAGACGGCCGGCGTGCCTGCGTCCACGGTCCCGGTCGCGGGGAACGACCCCGGCAAATAGTTTCGCACTGTGTATTGCCTGTTACGCGGCGTTATGTCACGATCTTGTCGTGGGTCAGTGAGAGTGATCTCAGGGGCGAGAGGTTCGCGGCATGTTCATGGCCCGGCACGCGCTGCGGCACAGCACGCTGGAGCGCCGGTACGACTTCCATCTCGGCGAGGCGATCCGGGCCGCGCTCCAGGGCAGCCACGACAAGGCCGCCGGGCACTCGGGCCGGGCGCTGCTGATCAGCCGCGAGCTCTACGCGGACGCGGCCGACCCGGCGCGGCACCAGCCGGAGCTTGCCGCCGCGCTCTGCACCCACGCCCGCTACGGCGGGGATACCTGGCAGGCGATCGCCCTGCTGACCGAGTCGGCCGGCCACTACGCGGTGCTGGCCGAGGCCGACCCGGCCCTCTACGAGGTGCCGCGGATCGACGTGCTTACCCGCATCGCTCTCGCGGCGGACGCGGCGGGCAGCCCGGCGGACGCGGTCACCCTGCTCCGCGAGGTCATCGGCATGTACCTCAAGGCCCCCGCGGCCGACACCGGAGAACGTGACCTCGGCCTGGCCCGGGCGCGCTTTAATCTCGGCCGCTGCCTCATCCAGGCCGGGGAGGAGTCCGAAGGGCTGGCCGAGACGGAAGCCGGCCTTGAGCTCGCGGACGGCGCGCTCGGCCGCCTCCAGGTCGCCGCCCCGGGCCGCGGCTGGCTGGTCGCGGCGCCGCGTTACCTGCAGCTGGCCGCGCCGGACTGGGCCGCCGCGGCGGTCCGGGCCATGACCCTGCACGCGACCGCCGGACACTGGCCGCAGGCCGCGACCGCGGCCGGGACCGCCGAAATGGTCGCGGCCGGCCTGGCCGACCTGGGCGGCGAGACGCTCCGCGACGCGCACACGGCGATCAGCGCCCGGGCCGCCGCCATCTTGCTAAAAGCGAAGCACCCCGAGCGCTCCGCCGCCGAATAGCGCGGCGGCCGGCATCCGGGGTGAAACACGCGACCGTTCGCAGGTACGGGCTCGGCTTCTGCTCTCTTACCGGGTTTACCCGGCTTACCGGGCCTCGTGCTCGATAAGGCGCTTGCGGGAACGCTCTACCTCGGCCTCCGCGCCGGCCCGGCCGGTCCAGTGCGAGCCCTCCACCGACTTGCCCGGCTCCAGGTCCTTGTAGACCTCGAAGAAGTGCTGGATCTCCAGCCGGTCGAACTCCGGCACGTCCTCGATGTCCTGCAGATGAGCCTGGCGCGGGTCGCTCGCGGGGACACAGAGGACCTTGTCGTCCGGTCCCTTCTCGTCGGTCATCTGAAACATCCCGATCACCCGGGCAGTCACCAGGCAACCGGGGAAAGTCGGCTCTTCCAGCAGCACGAGGGCGTCCAGCGGGTCACCGTCACCCCCCAGGGTGTCCTCGATGAACCCGTAGTCAGCCGGGTACCTGGTCGAGGTAAACAGCATGCGGTCAAGCCTGATCCGGCCGGTGCGGTGATCAACCTCGTACTTGTTCCGCTGGCCGCGGGGGATTTCGATGACTACTTCGACGTCCATATTCACTCCCGGCTTTAGTTGCTATCTCTTCTATTGTCGCCGCCTTCGGCGGCGGCGGCGGACGTCGGGTCCACCGGCGAGCGGTCAGTACAGGCCCTAAGCTAAGCCCACCCGTATCCCGCGAAAGGCACGTTCGTGCGCCGCCCACGGACCACCGTCCTGGTAGTACTCGCCCTGCTCAACGTGGTTACCATTGCCGCCGGGCTGGCCGTGGCAAACATGCTCCCGCCCCGGCTGGCCCGGTTGCGCATCCCCGTCGCCGCCGTCCGCCCTGTGGTGAACGCCACACCGGTACTGGCCCCGGCGGGGACGGCGGCACCGGCCTCCCGGCCGGCCGCGAGTGCCCTCGCGGCCCTGCTCGGCGTCGCGCTGCCCGCCTCCGCCACCGGGGCCGGCGTCGGGATCGAGGTCGCCGACGCCGCCAGCGGGCGGGTGCTCTACGCCGACCACGCGAGCGCTCCCGCCACTCCGGCGTCCACCGCCAAAGTGGTGACCGCGGTAACGGCGCTGGCCGCGCTCGGCCCGGACGCACGGTTCACCACCACCGTGCGCCAGCAGGGCGGCACCGTCGTCCTGGTGGGAGGCGGGGACCCCACCCTGGCGGTCGGTGCCTACCCCTCCTCCGATTACCCCCGTCCGGCCACCCTGGCCCAGCTCGCGGGGGCTACTGCCCGGGCCCTGAAGGCGCAGGGGCGCCGCTCGGTGCGGCTGGCGTACGACACCGCGCTGTTCACCGGCCCCGATCTCGCCCCGGGCTGGACCTACGGCCTCATCACGACCGGGAACGTCACCCCGATCTCGTCGCTCGAGGCCGACCAGGGGCGGCTCACGCCGGGCGGCAGGCTGGAGGACGCCGACGACCCGGTCAACTACCGTCCCCGGACGAGCGACCCCGCGGGCCTGACCGCCGCGGCCTTCGCCGCGCTGCTGCGGAGCGGCGGCATCACCGTTACCGGAACGCCGTCCCCGGCGGTCGCGCCCGCGTCCGCGCCCGTCCTGGCCCGGGTGAGCTCGCCGCCGCTGGCCGCGATCACCGAGCAGATGCTGCTCGAGTCCAACAACGTGATCGCCGAGGACCTGGCCCGGCAGGTGTCGGTGGCCCTCGGGCGGCCCGCCACCTTCAGCGGCGCGGCCGGCGCGGTCCTAACCGAGCTGCGCCGGCTGGGGGTCACCACGCCGATCAGCCTGGTCGACGGCAGCGGCCTCTCGCCCCAGGACGGGATCGCCCCGGAGACGCTGGTGCGGGTACTCAAGGCCGCACAGGACACGCCGAGGCTGCGCGGGGCCGTCACCGGGCTCCCGGTGGCCGGATTCGCCGGGACGCTGTCGGCCGGCCAGAGCGACTTCGGCGGCATCGCCGACGCGGCCGGCGGCGCGGCGCGCGGGGTCGTCCGGGCCAAGACCGGCAACCTGGACACGGTCGCGTCGCTGGCCGGCCTGGTCTACGACCGGTCCGGCCGGCTGCTGCTCTTCGCGATCATGGCCCCCCAGGTACCCGGCGCCTACCAGCTCCAGCAGGCGGCCGACGCGATCGATGCCGCGGCCGCCGGACTGGCCGCGTGCGGGTGTTCGTGAGGTCCCGCTCTCCCGTTACTACTCGAGAGCACGTACGGTAGGACAGTGAGCAGCGCACAGATGATCGACTGGGACACAGCCATCGCCACCGGGTCTAAGTTCGCCAAGCCGGGACCGCAGGTGAGCCTCTCCGATGCCCGCGCGGTGGTGGCCGAACTGCGCGGCCTGACCGCTGTCGTCCAGCAGCCCGTCCGCGACCTGACCGGACTGACCAGCCAGGGTGCCGTCGGCCCGGTCGCCGTGGTCGACCGTCCCGGCTGGATCAAGGCCAACGTGAGCGGGTTCCGCGTGGTACTGGAACCGCTCACCGACAAGCTGGCCGAGCGGAACAGCGCCATTCCGGGGGGAGCGGCCTTCGGCGTGGTCGGCTCCCGGGTCACCGGCGTGCAGGCCGGGCTGATCCTCGCCTACCTGTCGTCCCGGGTCCTCGGCCAGTACGAGCTGTTCCTGCCCCCGGGCGAGGGCAGCACCCGGGCCAGTACCCCGGCGGCGAACGGAACGAACGGCACCAACGGGGTTCCCGGTGTGAACGGCACGCTCGCGGCGGCTC
The DNA here is from genome assembly GCA_036406335.1 of Trebonia sp. Lineage (GTDB taxonomy): Bacteria > Actinomycetota > Actinomycetes > Streptosporangiales > Streptosporangiaceae > Trebonia. The sequence goes on along the minus strand of DASWUW010000765.1, from coordinate 4,721 downwards.
CGGCCGCGCCCAGTGTCGGCCGCCTGACCCTGGTCGCCCCGAACATCGTCATGATCGAGCAGGAGCTCGGCGTCGACCCGCATGACTTCCGCCGCTGGGTGTGCCTGCACGAGGAGACCCACCGGGTGCAGTTCACCTCGGTGCCCTGGCTGCGCGGTTACGTGCAGGGTATGATGACGGAGTTCCTGCTGGCCTCGGACCTGGACACCACCGCCATCCTGGAGCGGATGCGGTCGGCCGTCAGCGCCGTGGCCGGCGCGGTACGCGGCGGCGATGAGGGAAGCCTGATCGAGGCGATCCAGACCCCGGAGCAGAAGGTGCTGCTGGATAAGCTCACCGCGGTGATGACGCTGGTCGAGGGGCACGGCGACTACGTCATGGACGCGGTCGGCCCCCAGGTGGTGCCGTCGGTGGCCAACATCCGGGAGAAGTTCTCCCAGCGGCGCGGCGGCGGGGGCCGGGCGGAGCAGATCCTGCGCCGCATCCTCGGCATCGACCTGAAGATGAAGCAGTACGAGCAGGGTTCCCACTTCGTGTCCACCGTAGTGGCCGAGGCCGGGATGAACGGCTTCAACCGGGTGTGGACGTCGCCCGAGACCCTGCCGACCATGGGCGAGCTGGCGAACCCGGTCGAATGGCTTGAGCGGGTCGCCTGACCGTGGGCGGCGCCCTGCCGCCAGAGCTGGCCGCGGTCCGCAACGCCGTCCGCGCCGCGCTGGCCGGCCTGGCCCCGGGTGACCTGGTCCTGGCCGCCTGCTCGGGCGGCCAGGACTCACTTGCCCTGGCCGCGGCGCTGGCGTTTACCGCGCCGCGGGCCGGGCTCCGGGCCGGGGCAGTCACCGTGGATCACGGGCTGCAGCCGGGTTCGGCCGGGCGCGCCGCCTCGGTGGCCGCGACCCTGGGTGAGCTCGGCCTCGACCCGGTGCTGACCGCCGCGGTCTCCGTCCGGGGCCCCGGCGGCCCCGAGGCAGCGGCCCGCGAGGTCCGCTACGCCGCCCTGGAGAAGGCCGCGGCGGATACCGGCGCGGCCGCCGTACTGCTCGGTCACACCCTGGACGACCAGGCCGAAACGGTGCTGCTGGGACTGGCCCGGGGCTCGGGACCGCGGTCGCTGGCCGGAATGCCGGCCCGGCGCGGCGTCTTCGCCCGGCCGCTGCTGGGCGTGCGCCGTCCGGTCACGGCGGCGGCCTGCGCGGCACTCGGGCTGCAGCCGTGGGCGGACCCGCACAACGAGGACCGCCGGTTCGCCCGGGTCCGGGTCCGGCTCGATGCCCTGCCCGCGCTCGAGGCCGCTCTCGGGCCGGGGGTGGCCGAGGCCCTGGCGCGGACCGCGGGCCAGCTGCGCGACGACGCCGAGGTGCTGGACCAGCTCGCTGATGACGAACGGTCCCGGGGTGCCACTCCGCTCGCTGCCGCCTCTCTAGGGGAGCTGCCCGCCGCCCTGCGTTCCCGGCTGCTGCGGTCGGCGGCCCTGACGGCCGGGTGCCCGGCGGGCGCGCTGACCGCGGCGCACATCGCCCGGGTGGGGGAACTGGTCACCGACTGGCACGGCCAGCGCGGTGTCGACCTGCCCGGCGGCGTCCGGGCGGCCCGCCGGTCGGGGGAGATTGTCTTCGACGCCTCCGTTACCGTGGAGAGCGTCGCCGTTGATGACAGAATCAGCAGCTGACACCGCTAGCAGTTGCCGCGAGCGACCGACCAACCGACCGAAAAGGGGCTGGCTTATGGACGCTGACGACATGGGGGCCGGGCTGAAAGAGGTGCTTATCACCGCCGAGCAGCTCAGCCAGCGGACCGCCGAGCTGGCGGCGCAGATCGACGCCGACTACGCCGGGCGCGAACTGCTGCTGGTCGGCGTGCTGAAGGGAGCGGTCATGGTGATGGCCGATCTCGCCCGCGCCATGCACCTGCCGGTGCAGATGGACTGGATGGCGGTCTCGTCTTACGGCTCGGGGACCAAGTCTTCCGGCGTGGTCCGCATCCTGAAGGACCTGGACGCGGACATCAGCGGCCGCCACGTGCTGATCGTGGAAGACATCATCGACTCCGGGCTCACCCTGTCCTGGCTGGTGGGCAACCTCAGGTCGCGCAACCCGGCGTCGGTGCGGATCGCCGCGATGCTGCGCAAGCCCTCGTCGGCCCAGATGGAGGTCGAGGTCGCCTACACCGGTTTCGAGGTCCCGGACGAGTTCGTGGTCGGCTACGGGCTGGACTACGCCGAGCGCTACCGTAACCTTCCGTTCATCGGGACGCTGGCCCCTGAGGTGTACGGGGGGAACACATCTCGGTGAAGAAAACGTTGATGTACCGTCAGGTAATCACTGTGCGCTGCCCGCGGTCGGCGCCGCCCGTGGCAGCGTGATAATAAGCATGGCAGTTATCTCCCGGGGGGCAGCCCCCGTACGCAGGCAGTGCCGCCGGTGGTCGGCGGGACGTGAGGCTGGTCAGGAGGGAACGGCCCCGCGCCGAGGGGGTCGCTCACAATGGAATTGAAGCGCTTTTTCCGTGGACCGCTACTGCTGGTACTGCTGGCGGTACTGGTCATCACGATAACCCTGGGCTGGGCCAATTCCGGCAGCAGTTACCAGACGGTGGACACTAGCAAGATCGTCACCGCCATCGAAGGCAACCAGGTGAAGTCGGCCATCCTGACCGACAAGAACCAGACGATCCAGGTCACGCTGAAGAGCGGCCAGCAGTTGCAGGCCGACTACATCTACGGCCAGGGCGTGCAGCTGCAGAACCTGCTGCAGACCAAGGCGCAGGACAACCTGCTGCCCGGTGGCTACGACGTGCAGATCCCCAAGACCAGCGCGCTGCTGTCCATCCTGGAGACGTTTGTTCCCTACCTGCTGATCGCGCTGTTCTTCTTCTTCCTGCTGAGCCAGATGCAGGGCGGCGGCTCCCGGGTGATGAACTTCGGCAAGTCGAAGGCCAAGCTGATGACCAAGGACACGCCGAAGACCACCTTCGCCGACGTGGCCGGGGCGGACGAGGCCATCGAGGAGCTCCAGGAGATCAAGGAGTTTCTCCAGAACCCGGCCAAATTCCAGGCCATCGGGGCCAAGATCCCCAAGGGCGTGCTGCTCTACGGCCCGCCCGGCACCGGCAAGACGCTGCTCGCCCGTGCGGTCGCAGGCGAGGCCGGCGTGCCGTTCTACTCGATCTCCGGTTCTGACTTCGTGGAGATGTTCGTCGGCGTCGGCGCCTCCCGGGTCCGCGACCTGTTCGACCAGGCCAAGCAGAACGCGCCTTCCATCGTGTTCGTGGACGAGATCGACGCCGTGGGCCGGCACCGCGGCGCCGGCCTCGGCGGCGGGCACGACGAGCGCGAGCAGACGCTTAACCAGATGCTGGTCGAGCTGGACGGCTTTGACACCAAGGGCGGCGTGATCGTGATCGCCGCCACCAACCGGCCCGACATCCTCGACCCGGCGCTGCTGCGCCCGGGCCGCTTCGACCGGCAGATCGTGGTCGCCCAGCCGGACCTGACCGGCCGCAAGGGCATCCTCAAGGTGCACGCGCGGGGCAAGCCGATCGCGCCCGACGCGGACCTGGACATCATCGCCCGGCGGACCCCCGGCTTCACCGGCGCGGACCTGGCCAACGTGATCAACGAGGCGGCGCTGCTGACCGCGCGCACCAACGGCAAGCAGATCCACATGCAAGCGCTGGAAGACGCCATCGACCGGGTCATGGCCGGCCCGGAGCGCAAGAGCGTGCTGCTGTCGGAGAAGGAGCGGAAGATGATCGCGTACCACGAGGGCGGACACGCCCTGGTCGGGCACGCGATGGCCAACGCCGACCCGGTGCACAAGGTCACGATCATCCCGCGCGGCCGCGCGCTCGGTTACACCATGGCGCTGCCGACCGAGGACAAGTTCCTCAGCACCCGGGCCGAGATGCAGGACCAGCTGGCCATGCTGCTCGGCGGCCGGACCGCGGAAGAGCTGATTTTCCACGAGCCGACCAGCGGCGCGGCCAACGACATCGACAAGGCCACCCAGATCGCCCGCAGCATGGTCACCGAGTACGGCATGAGCGAGCGCCTCGGTGCCCGCAAGTTCGGCAACGGGGACAGCGAGCCGTTCCTCGGCATGAGCCAGTCCCACAGCCGGGACTACTCCGAGGAGATCGCCTCGGCGATCGACGAGGAGATCAAGCGGATGATCGAGGCCGCCCACGACGAAGCGTGGGAGGTGCTGGTGGAGTACCGCGGTGTTCTCGACGCCCTTGTGCTCCAGCTGCTCGAGCACGAGACGCTGAACCGCAAGCAGGTCCTCGAGGTGTTCGCGCCGGTGCAGCGGCGGCACGTCCGCGGCACCTATACCGGTTACGGCAAGCGGCTGCCGTCCGACCAGCCGCCGGTCATGTCGCCCAAGGAGCTCGCGCTCGCCGCCAGTTCCGGCGTCGACACCATCCCCGGGACGGCCAACGGCCAGCTGAACGGCTACGGCCTGGACGGCGGCTCGTCCGGCGAGACAAACGGTTAGGGACAAATGAGCGATCAGTCTGCGGCTGAGCACATCTCTCCGAGTCAGCCGCAGGCGGACCGCCCGCCGGTTGACCACGCGCGAATCGAGCGCGCCGTCCGCGAGATCCTGCTCGCGGTCGGCGAGGACCCGGACCGCGACGGCCTCATTGACACCCCGGCGCGGGTCGCCCGGATGTACGCGGAGCAGCTGGCCGGGCTCCGGCTGGAGCCCGAGGACGTGCTCACC
>DASWUW010000764.1:0-3380 GCA_036406335.1 Trebonia sp. | reverse complement strand
ACGACCGCGGACGGCATGACCGAGAACCCGGGCCCGGTGAGCTGCTGGATCTGGCCGCCCTCCTGGTTGGCCGCGATGAAGAACGGGACGCCGCCGGTCCCCGCCGCCGCGAGCTTCTGCATGGCCGCGGTCCGCGCGGCCAGCGCCGCCGTGCCCGCGGCGGAACTGTTCAGCAGCAGCGAGCCGAAATGGTAGGTGCGGGCGGCGGCGGTGAGCTCCGGGCCAGCGGCGTCGCCGTTCACGCCGACCAGGAAGAGCTGTCCTACCCGCTGCGCGAGGGACAGGCCGCCGAGCACCTGGGCCACGCAGGCGACAGCGGGCGAACCGGTCGTGGGCGCGCCCCCCGCGGCCGGCCCGGCCGACACCGAGGCGGCGGGTCCGGGCGGGGCGCCGGCCAGGCCGGACCCGCCGCAGGCGGCGGTGATCCCGCAGGCAGTGACGGCTGCGCCCGCGGCCGCGAGCGCCCGCCACCGGACCCGGCCTGTTTTCACGCCACGACTCTAATGCCAGTTCGTGCTTGCCCGGCCCCTAGCAGCGGCCGGGGCGAGTGCACGACGATAATCCGGAACGGGACGCGGCTCCGCCCGTCCGCGCCGATGACCGCACCTGGAAGGGAACCGAGGAATGCTCTTCGCCGTCTTCGACCACAACGACGCCACCGGCCTGCCCGCGGCCCGGCAGCTGGACGAGCGCCTGGAGCTGGTCGCGGCCTACGAGCGGCTCGGTTACTACGCCTACCAGATGGCCGAGCATCACGGCACCCCGCTGGGCATCGCCAGCCCGCACCTGATGCTGGCGGCCGCCTCCCGGCTCACGTCGGCGATCAGGCTCGGCACCCTGATCTCGATCCTGCCGCTGGTCCCCCCGCTGCGCATGGTGGAGGAGGCGGCCACCCTCGACCAGCTCAGCAACGGACGGCTGGTCCTCGGCGTGGGCCGCGGCGTCTCCCCGGTCGAGACCGGCTTCCACGGCGTGCCGGGAGACGAAGCCCAGCCCCGTTTCGATGAGGGGTTTGAAATCCTGCTGCTCGGGCTGAACTCCGACACGGTGACCTTCCACGGGAAGTACTACGACATCGACGCCGCCCCGGTCGTGACCCGGCCGGTACAGCAGCCGCTCGTCCCCTGGTACGCGACCCGGACCGCGGACAAGGCCCGCTGGTGCGCCCAGCTGGGGCTGCCGATGATGGCGCTGGTCCCGTCGCCCCAGGTCCGGATCCTGACCGACGCCTACCGGGCCGAATGGGCGGCGCTCGGCCGGGCCGAGGCGGACCTGCCTCCGCTGGGTATCTCCCGGCAGATCGTGGTGGCCGATACGACCGAGAAGGCGCAGGAGATCGCCCGCCGTGCCTTCGGGCCGTTCACCGACAACCTGTCCTACCTGTGGAAGAAGTTCAACGTGCCCATGCCGCCGGGGGTGGCGTCCGGCAGCTTCGAGTCCGCTCCCGGGGGCCACCGCTACGCCGGCGACCCGGCCGGCGCGCGGGCCTGGGTCGCCGAGCACGCCGCGACGGCCGGCATCAGCTACTTCTCGCTGGAGTTCGCCTTCGGCGACATGACGTTCGCCGAGGCCGAGCGCTCGGCGGAGCTGTTCGCGACCGAGGTCAGGCCCGCCTTCGGGGACTGAAACTGGTCGGTCACGTGACGCAACCGGCGGCACGGTGACGGCGTCTCAGGGGCATGCGAATACGGCTGACTGCCCTCGGCTCTGCCTCCGCCGCCGCCCTGGTGATCGCCGGGTGCGCCAGCGGCTCCGTTCAGGCCGGCGCCTCGTCCAGCGCGGCCCGGTCCTCCGCGGCCGCCTCCGCCGGGGCGGCGGGAACGACCGGACCGTCCGCTTCCGCGCCGGGCGCCGGGCACCGCCGACGGCGGGCGCACGTGGCACCCGCTGAGCGTGCCGGCCGACGCGCAGACGGTCTGCTTCAGCGACTCCCGGCACGGCTGGCTGGGCGCCGCCGGGCAGCTGTACGCGACCTCGGACGGCGGCCGGGTGTGGACGACGCTGACCCAGGCGGCCGGGCTCGACGGGGCGGGCGGTACGGCCGTGATGAGCGTCGAGTGCGCCAGCGGCGCCGCCTGGGCGGAGCGGGCCGGGCCCGGCGCCGGGATGAGCCAGCAGCAGCACGTCGCTTACCACGCAGGCCCGGCGGCCGCCACCGCGATCTTCGCCGAGCAGTACTTCCAGGGAGGAGCCCCGCCGGCCACCGGGTCTCCCGGTTCCGACGCGGGCCCGTTCTCGGCGATCGACTCCGCGGACGCGGTATTCGTCGACTCCTGCCCGGCGTGCGGCTCCGGTACCGCGCCGTGGGGGCTGGCCACCCGCTCCGGGGCGGTGTTCACCCAGCGGGGGAACGTCGGCGGCATCACCCGTCCGGCGGCCGCCAGTTTCCTGTCGGCCCGGGTCGGCTGGGTGGCGGGGAGCGCCACGGTCTACGGTTCCCCGGGGCAGAGCAAGTCCCAGGATCGCATCGTCGCCACCTCGGACGGCGGCCGCACCTGGCACGTCGAGTGGAAGGGCCCCTGGACGACGGCGGCCTGACGCCTGCGACATGACGCCTGCGACATGACGCCGGTGCCGGTCAGCCCAGGGCGCCGTACCGCAGCCGGCCGTCGACGATCGTCGCGATGACCTGCAGGCCGGCGATCCGGCTGGGCCCGCTCCTCCATCAGGCCGGTCGGACGGCCGCTGGCGTCGGCGGTCACCCGGCCGCCGTCGACGTGCGGGACTTCCCGGTCGATGCCGAGGTCGGCCAGCACCAGGCTGTTCACCACGCACATGTGACTGGAGGTGTGCTTGAGCTGGACCCGGTGAGCGGGCGCGATCCGGTCGCGGGCGTCGCGGTGCGGGTGCGCCCCGGTCTTGGTCTGGTCGTAGCCCGCGCCGGTGATCCATCCCCCCGGCGGCCCGGCGGCGGCCCGGGCCGCGACGCGTGCGTAGAGCTCGTCCAGGCTGTCGACGCGCAGGTCGACCTCGGTGAGCAAGAGCCCGAACCCGGCCATGTGGTTGTGCGCGTCGTGGAATCCGGGGATGAGCGTCGCGCCCTTGAGGTCGATGACGTTCCCGGCGGCGGCTCCCCCGGCGGCTTCCGCGGCGTCGTCTCCGACGCCGGCGATCCGCCCGCCCGTCACCGCGACCGCGGCGGCCCGGGGCCGGGCCGGGTCCATGGTCCGGACGTTGGCGTTGACCAGCAGCAGGTCCGGCGCGTAAGGCATGGCTCAGCATCATAGGGACCCCCAGCCTCGCCACGCGCCCGGCCCACCCTGGACGCGCTTCGCGCTTCTTGCCGGCAGCCCTGGTCGATCGTGCCGCCGGGCAGTGGCTGCCCGGTCAGTATCGCGTCGCGCCGCACGCGGTGCACCTGGTGAAGGGCCCGTTCGCTG
>DASWUW010000763.1:0-3290 GCA_036406335.1 Trebonia sp. | reverse complement strand
CACCGGGTGATGCCGGGCCGACGGCCGCAGGTACTGGGTGATCGTCAGCAGGTCGACGCCGGCGATGCGCAGGTCGGCCAGGGCCGGGACGATTTCCTCGAGGGTCTCGCCCATGCCCAGGATCAGGTTGGACTTGGTGATCAGGCCGGCCTGGTGGGCCTGGCGGAGCACGTCCAGCGAGCGCTCGTAGCGGAAGCCGGGCCGGATCCGCCGGAAGATCCGCGGCACCGTCTCCAGGTTGTGCGCGAACACCTCGGGCCGCGCGGCGAAGACCCGCGCGAGCTGCTCCGGGTCAGCGTTGAAGTCGGGCACCAGCAGCTCGACCCGGCAGCCGGGCACGGCCTGGTGGATCTCGACCGCGGTCTGCGCGTACAGCCAGGACCCGCCGTCGGCCAGGTCGTCCCGGGCTACCCCGGTCACCGTCGCGTAGCGCAGCCCCATCGCGGCGACCGACTCGGCCACGCGCCGCGGCTCGTCGGTGTCCAGCGGCTGCGGCTTGCCCGTGTCGATCTGGCAGAAGTCGCAGCGCCGGGTGCACTGGTCACCGCCGATCAGGAAGGTCGCCTCACGGTCTTCCCAGCACTCGAAGATGTTGGGGCAGCCCGCTTCCTGGCACACCGTGTGCAGTCCCTCGGCTTTGACCAGCCGCTGCAGCGCGGTGTACTCGGGACCGGTGCGCACCCGGGTTTTGATCCACGGCGGCTTCCGCTCGATCGGCGTCTCGGCGTTGCGCGCCTCGAGCCGCAGCATCCGCCGTCCTTCTGGGGCCAGCTCCGAAGTACTCATAACGTCTCCAGCCTACGTCCCGTCGCTTAAGCCGCCGCCGCCAGCAACGGCGTTACCGTGTGCAGGCGCCGCCAGGTCCGGTAGCCCAGGGCCGCGGCCAGGTGCCGCTCGAGCAGCGGCGTCACGTCGGAGACGGAGACCGGGATGCCGGTCTCGACCGTGAGCGAGGTCACCCCGGCGTCCCGGATGCCGCACGGCACGATCCGGTCGAACCACGTCAGGTCGCAGTCGCAGTTGAGCGCGAGCCCGTGCATGGTCACCCCGCGCGCGACCCGGGCGCCGACCGCGCCGACCTTCCGCTCCGGGAGGCCGCGGGCCGCCGGGAGCCAGGTGCCCGACCGGCCCTCGACCCGCGTGGCGGGCAGCCCGAACTCGGCACAGACCCGGATCATCGCCTCCTCCAGGGCCCGCACGTAGCTGATCACGTCCATCGGCTCGCTTAGCCTGACGATCGGGTAGGCGGTCAGCTGCCCCGGCCCGTGCCAGGTGATCTTGCCGCCCCGGTCCACGTCGATGACCGGGGCCCCGGGGTCGCCGAACGGCCGGTCGGACACCGCCGTCCGCTTCCCCGCGGTATAGACGGACGTATGCTCCAGGAGCAGGCAACTGTCGGGAACCTCGCCGCGGACCCGCCGCCCGTGCACCGCCCGCTGCGTGTCCCAGGCCTGGACGTAGTCCAGGGCGTCCGGACCGAAGCCCGCGTGAGCGTACACAAGTTCAGCATCCACATCATCGAGACTACGTCTCGGGTGATACCGCCGCGTCTGCTGGGAAGAACCAAAGCGTGATCAACGAGGCCGAGCTGGGGGAGATGACCCCGGCCGAGCGGCGCCGGCTCGCGCACCGGCTCGCCGCCATGGACTATCCCCGCTCCCGGCCGGGAATGTACGCGCGGCGCCGCCGGGTGGCCATCGCGATCTCCGTCGTCGCCTGCGCCGTGCTGGTCGCCTGGATCGTCGTCCTCGCCATGTCCCTGCACCGCTCCTTCCACACCCATCACTGGCGGGGGGCCTGGGTCGGTTTCGACTTCATCCTGCTGCTGGCGTTCGCCGCGACCGGCTGGGCCTTCTGGCGCGGCCGCCAGATCGTCATCGCCTGCCTCCTCGTCACCGGCACGCTGCTGTGCTGCGACGCGTGGTTCGACATCGTGCTCGACGCGGGAACTTCCGAGGTCTGGCTCAGCGTGGCCTCGGCGTTGTTCGTCGAACTGCCGATGGCGTTCCTGATGTTCAACGGCGCCCGCCGTCTCATCCGGCTGTCGGCCTTGCTGGCGATGGGCCGGCCGGACGCGCCGGACGCCCCGGGCGCGGCGGAGCGGCCCGCTAACCTGCTCGAGGACTGCCTCCCGCCGCTCTGGCGGATTCCGCTCTTCGGCGAGCGGGCCGCCGGCCGCGATTCCGTAGCGCGGTAATCTCTTCGCCATGGCTACCGATTTCACCGAGGAGACCGCGACTGACGCCGTCATCGAGTCGCTCGGGCCGGACACCGACCCGCGGCTGCGCGAGGTCCTGTCCTCGCTGGTGCGGCACCTGCACGCGTTCGCCCGGGACGTCGAGCTGACCATCCCCGAGTGGGAGAAGGCGATCGACTTCCTGACCCGGACGGGACAGAAGTCCGACGACGAGCGGCAGGAGTTCATCCTGCTGTCCGACGTCCTCGGATTGTCGATGCTGACCGAAACGATCTCCAACCGGAAGTTCGGCGTGGCCACCGAGTCGACCGTTCTCGGCCCCTTCCACGTGGTGACCTCGCCCGTCCGGGAGCTGGGGGACACCGTCGACCTGGTCGGCACGGGCACGCCGTGCGTGGTCACCGGCCGGGTCCTCTCGGTCGACGGCACCCCGCTGCCGGGCGCCGCCATCGACGTGTGGCAGGCCAACGACCAGGGCTTCTACGACGTGCAGCAGCCCCAGGGGCAGCCCCGGGCCAACGGCCGGGGCCTGTTCACCGCGGATGCGGACGGCAGGTTCTGGTTCCGCACCATCGTGCCGAGCTACTACCCGATCCCGACCGACGGCCCGGTCGGCGAGCTGCTGATCGCCACCGGCCGCCACGCGTTCCGCCCGGCGCACATCCACTTCATCGTCACCGCCCCCGGGCACCGGCCGCTGACCACGCACATCTTCGTGGCCGGGAGCGAGTACATCGAGTCCGACACCGTCTTCGCGGTAAAGAAATCCCTGGTGGTGGACTTCAAAGCGGTCACCGACACCGCCGAGGCGGAAAAGTACCAGGTCAAGGCGCCGTTCCGGCACGCCGACTTCGACATCGTCCTGCAGCCGGGCGCGTAACTTCATCCGCCCGAACGCCGAACGTGCTCCGCCGTTCGGCGCCTCCTCAGTCCGGCTCAGCCGGGCAGTTCGGCCACCAGGGCGCCGGCGATCGTCGGGTAGTCAAACTCGAAGCCGGCTTCGAGCAGTCGTTTGGGCAGCACCCGGGAGCTGGTCAGCAGCTCAGCCGACATCTCGCCCAGTCCCAGCTTGAGCAGCGGCGCCGGAACGCGC
>DASWUW010000762.1:0-17602 GCA_036406335.1 Trebonia sp. | reverse complement strand
TAAAGCACCCGCGAAACCAGCCGCCGCGGCCGCCAGAATCGTCGTCTACGACGGCTTTGAGTTCACGGCGCCTGCCAGCTGGCCGGTGTACCGGCTGGACGAGCACCCGCAGACCTGTGTCCGTTACGACGTCCACGCGATTTACCTGGGGACGCCCGGGGCGGACATGCGCTGCGCGGCCGGGCTTATCGGCCGGACCCAGACGGTGAGCTTCATCCCGAGCCAGCCCGCCGCCACCGGGGCGGCGGCCGGCCGCGCCGGGCGGCCGGACGGGGGCGGCGGTACCGCCATCCAGCGGCTGCCCGCCCTCGACACCACGATCACCCAGGACACGGTCGCCCACGAGCTGCAGGTCGCGCTGGGCCCGGCCTCGGTCACCGGGACTTACGGGACGGACTCCGCGTCGGTCAAGCAGATACTCGACTCGCTGCGCGCGGCTCCGTCCGGGGCAGCTTCGACCGCTCAGTCCGCGCCCGCCCAGTCGTCCAAGCCGGCCTCGTCCCGGGAGAAGTCGCTCTTCACGGGCCCGGCCCCGGCCACGCCGGGCCAGGCAAAGTCCAGGTCAAAGTCCAAGTCGGAGTCCAAGGCGAAGTCGAAACCCAAGTCGACGTCGAAGGCCAAGCCCAAGAAGGCCGCCCCCGCCAAGCCCGCCCCGAGCGCGACGTCCTCCAGCTGGCAGGGCGTTCCGGCCCACTGGCCGATCCAGATCATCCAGCCGACGCCGCCGCCGCCGCCGCAGCCGGTGGCGACCGTCCCGGTGAGCGGCTTCGACACCTGCGCGGCCCCGTCGCTCGCGACGATGAAGGCCTGGCGGGCCGCCTACGCGGCCGCCGGCGTCTATATCGGCGGCGTCAACACCGGCTGCGCGCAGGCCAACCTGTCCGCCAGCTGGACCCAGAGCGTGGGCGGTCTCGGCTACGGGATGCTGCCCGTCTACGTCGGGCCGCAGGCGCCGTGCTGGGACCACAGAGGGGTGCTGGTCAACCCGGCCACCGCCGTGGCCGACGGCAAGGCGGCGGGCACGAACGCGGTCAACCGCGCGAGGGCCTACGGCCTCAGCACCGGGTCGCCCATCTACTACGACATGGAGGCCTACGTCGGCAGCGCGGGCTGCACGACCGCCGTGCTCACCTTCCTCGGTGCCTGGGACCAGCAGGTGAACGCTTCCGGCTACCTGTCCGGGGTGTACTCGAGCGAGCTCTCCGGTATCAGGGACCTGCAGGCGGCGACCGCGGGCCGGATGGCCGGCTTCACCCCGCCGAACGCGATCTGGATCGCCCAGTGGGACAACGTGGCGTCGCTGATTGACGGCACCCTGGCCTGGCCGCTTACGGACCGTAGCAAGCAGTACGGGGGTCCGGCCAACGTGACCGTCGGCGGGATCACCCTCAATATCGACCGGGACTTCGTGGGCGGCCCGGTAGCCCGCTGACCGCTAACCGGTTCGCGTGAACCGCCGTGGACTCATAAGCTCACGACATGGCCCTACGTAGTGACCGCCTCGACGCCATCGTCAACCTGAGCAAGCGACGCGGATTCGTCTACCCGTCCAGTGAGATCTACGGCGGTTTGCGCGCCGCGTGGGACTACGGGCCACTCGGTGTGGAGCTGAAGAACAACGTCAAGCGCCAGTGGTGGCGGTACATGGTCCAGGAGCGGGACGACATCGTCGGCCTGGACTCCAGCGTGATCCTGGCCCGCGAGGTCTGGGAGGCCAGCGGCCACGTCGCCACCTTCACCGACCCGCTGACCGAGTGCCTCAACTGCCACAAGCGGTTCCGGGCGGACCAGCTCCTCGAGGCGTACGAGGAGAAGCACGGCCACCCCGCGACGGCAGGCCTGGACGACATCAACTGCCCCCACTGCGGGGTCAAGGGCCAGTTCACCGAGCCGCGCAACTTCAACGGCATGCTCCGCACCTACATCGGCCCGGTCGAGGACGAGAGCGGCCTGGCGTTCCTCCGGCCCGAGACCGCCCAGGGCATCTTCATCAACTACAAGAACGTGCTCACCACCAGCCGGAAGAAGATCCCGTTCGGCATCGGCCAGCAGGGCAAGTCGTTCCGCAACGAGATCACGCCGGGTAACTTCATCTTCCGCACCCGCGAGTTCGAGCAGATGGAGATGGAGTTCTTCGTCAAGCCGGGCAGCGACGAGGAGTGGCACCAGTACTGGGTCGACCACCGCCTGGCCTGGTGGACCGGCCTCGGCGTCAGCCCGGAGAACCTGCGCCTGTACGAGCACCCGAAGGAGAAGCTCTCGCACTACGCCAAGCGGACAGTCGACATCGAGTACCGCTTCGACTTCGCCGGCTCCGAGTGGGGCGAGCTCGAGGGCATCGCCAACCGCACCGACTTCGACCTGAACAGCCACCAGAAGGCCTCCGGGGTGGACCTCACCTACCTCGACCAGGAATCCGGTGAGCGGTACACCCCGTTCGTGGTCGAGCCCGCGGCCGGCGCCGACCGCGGCACGCTGGTCTTCCTGCTCGACGCCTACCACGAGGACGAGGCCCCCGACGCCAAGGGCAAGCTCGAGAAGCGCACCGTGCTGCGCCTGGACCCGCGCCTGGCACCGGTGAAGGTCGCGGTCCTGCCGCTGTCCCGCAACGCCGACCTGTCCCCGAAGGCCAAGGACATCGCCGCGACGCTGCGCAAGCGGTGGAACACCGAGTTCGACGACGCCCAGGCGATCGGCCGCCGGTACCGCCGCCAGGACGAGATCGGCACCCCGTTCTGCGTCACCGTCGACTTCGACACCCTGGAAGACCAGGCGGTCACCGTGCGCGACCGTGACACCATGAGCCAGCAGCGCGTCGGCATTGACGCCCTCCCCGGGTACCTGAGCGAGCGCCTCCCGCTCTGGTAAAAGCCAGACTCGTTCCGAACGGTTCCGGTTTCACCCTTTCCCGTCCCGCGACCCGCGTCGCGGGACGGGAAGACGGCTGCCCGGGCTTACATCAGCGCGGACATGACCGTGTCGAGGGTCGTCGGCCCGGCGGCCGCCGGCGGCCGGCCAGCCGGGGAACCGGCCCGGGAGGCCCGGTCGTAGATCTCGGCGGCGGCCTCGTGAAAGCCGGGCGGCAGGCCCGCCGCTTCCATCGAGGCGGCGATCTCCTCCATCTCGGCCACCCAGCGCCAGCCCTTGGCGGCGGCCGCGTGCGCGGCCTGCTCCGACTGGTCGCCGAGGGCCGGCTGCGACAGCGCCCACTCGGCCAGCAGGGTCCGCTCCACGCCGCCCGCGCGGGCCAGCGCCCGCGCCGCCAGCAGCAGTGCTGAGCTGCCCTTGGTCCAGGCCGCGAAGGCCATCTTCACCGTCGACGCCGCGTAGGGCGAGCCGTCGGCGACCCGCGCGTCCAGCCGCGAGCGGTGGAACAGCGGCCGGATCTCGGCCGCGTGCGGACCGGACAGGTACAGGCGGGTATGCCCCGCGGCCTCCGGCGGCGGGCCGATGATGCCGCCGTCCACGTAGGTCGCGCCCCCGGCCGTTACCACCGCCGCGACCTGCCCGGCGGTTGCGGCGGAGATCGCGTTGGCGTCGACGTAGCGCCCGGCGTAGCCGGCCGCCGCGACCTGGTGCGCGACGTCGAGGGCGGCGTGCGGCGGGCAGATCGACAAGATCACGTCCGCTCGCGCGACCAGCCGGGCGAAGGTCACCCCGGTCAGTTCGGCCGCCAGTGCCCGTCCGGTCGACGCCCGGGAACGCCCGGACGGATCCCACAGCACCTCGTGGCCGACCGAGACCAGGCAGCCGCCCACGACGGCGCCCATCTCCCCGGGATGCAGCAGCCCGACTGTCGTCATGGGCTCCTCCAGCGCGCTAGGCGGTATTCCGCCTCATTGTGCCGGTTCGGCCGTCCCGGCCGCCGCCCCGGGCCCGAACCGCTGCCTAACCGGAACATAGCCTGCGGCCCGCGTGTGACCGGCGTCACGGCCGGCGCGATCGGCAATTAGCAAAGAATTCGTCAAGTCGGGTTCGTCGCCGCACTTCTCAGTCTGAGAAGTTAAATAGCCCATGTCAGGGCAGTAGCTGAATACCGGGGTCTAAACCAGCGGTCTATACCAGTGGCCCCATAAAGGTCTAAACCACTGGTCAGATGGCCTAAACCGGTGCTCGCACCGTGTTTGATGCCACACTATAGCCCCTGTTGTCGGTGTCTATCTATTTGTGTACCGTCGTATTTATTAGACCCGAACGAGCTGGGTAGTGTCCCGTACAACGGAACTTGCCGGCGCAAGGAGCGTTCAGTGCCGAAGTTTGTCTATGACTTCACCGAAGGTAACAAGGATCTCAAGGACCTATTGGGCGGCAAGGGCGCGAACCTGGCCGAGATGACCAATCTCGGCCTGCCCGTGCCTCCCGGGTTCACGATCACGACCGAGGCGTGCCGCCACTACCTAGACCAGGGCAGCACCCCGGACGGCCTGAACGACGAGGTCAGCAGTCACCTCAAGGCGCTGGAGGCGGCCATGGGCCGCAAGCTCGGCGAGCCGGGCGACCCGCTCCTGGTCAGCGTCCGCTCCGGCGCCAAGTTCTCCATGCCCGGCATGATGGACACCGTGCTGAACATCGGCCTGTCCGATGAGTCGGTCGAGGGGCTGGCCAAGCAGTCGGGTAACGAACGGTTCGCCTGGGACGCCTACCGGCGGCTCATCCAGATGTTCGGCAAGACCGTGCTGGGCATCGACGGCGAGCACTTCTCCCGCGCGATCGACGCGGCCAAGAAAGCCAAGGGCGCGACCACCGACACGCAGCTGAACGCCGAGGACCTGAAGGCGCTCACCCAGGCCTACAAGGACCTGGTGGCCGAGCACGCGGGACGTGAGTTCCCGCAGGACCCCCGGGAGCAGATGGACCTCGCGGTGCTGGCGGTGTTCAGCTCCTGGAACTCCGACCGGGCGGTGCTCTACCGCCGTCAGGAGCGCATCCCGGCCGACCTCGGGACAGCGGTCAGCGTAGTGGCGATGGTCTTCGGCAACCTGGGCGACGACTCCGGCACGGGCGTGGCCTTCACCCGGGACCCGGGCACCGGCGCGCAGGGCGTTTACGGCGACTACCTGCAGAACGCGCAGGGCGAAGACGTCGTGGCCGGCATCCGCAACACGGTGCCGCTGCAGGACCTGGAGCGGGTCGACCGGGCGTCGTACGACCAGCTGATGGAGATCATGTCCACGCTGGAGAACCACTACCGCGACCTGTGCGACATCGAGTTCACCATCGAGCGGGGCAAGCTCTGGATGCTGCAGACGCGGGTGGGCAAGCGCACCGCCGCGGCGGCCTTCCGGATCGCCACCCAGCTGGTCAGCCAGGGCATGATCGACCTGGACGAAGCGATGACCCGGGTCACCGGCGAAGAGCTCGGCCGGCTGATGTTCCCTCGTTTCAACACCTCGGACACCGAGGTCACGCTGCTCACCACGGGGATCTCCGCCTCCCCGGGCGCGGCCGTCGGCCAGGTGGTCTTTGACTCCAAGACCGCGGTCGCCCGGGCCGCCGCCGGCGACCAGGTAATCCTGGTCCGCCGCGAGACCAACCCCGACGACC
Organism: Trebonia sp.; assembly: GCA_036406335.1. Taxonomy (GTDB): domain Bacteria; phylum Actinomycetota; class Actinomycetes; order Streptosporangiales; family Streptosporangiaceae; genus Trebonia. The sequence goes on along the minus strand of DASWUW010000762.1, from coordinate 12,058 downwards.
TGCACGGCATGATCGCCGCCGAGGGCGTACTGACCAGCCGCGGCGGCAAGACCAGCCACGCCGCCGTGGTGGCCCGCGGCATGGGCAAGACCTGCGTCTGCGGCGCCGACGCGCTCGAAATCGACACGGCGGGCAGGCAGTTCACTACGCCGGACGGCCTGACCGTCAGCGAGGGCGACGTGATCTCCATCGACGGCTCCTCGGGGGCGGTCTACCTGGGCGAGGTCCCGGTGGTCGCGTCCAACGTCGTGCAGTACTTCGAGGGCGAGCTCGCGCCCGACGCCGACGAGCTGGTCGCCGCCGTGCACACGATCATGACCCACGCCGACGGCGCCCGCCGCCTGGGGGTGCGCGCCAACGCCGATAACGGCCCCGACTGCGCCCGGGCCCGGAGGTTCGGTGCCAACGGCGTCGGCCTGGTGCGGACCGAGCACATGTTCCTCGGCGAGCGCAGGCAGCTGGTCGAGGACCTGATCATGGCGGCCGAAGACCCGGGACAGCGGCAGGCGGCCCTCGACGCGCTCGAGCCGCTGCAGCGGGGCGACTTCGCGGCCATCCTCGAGGCGATGGACGGCCAGCCGGTGACGATCCGGCTGATCGACCCGCCGCTGCACGAGTTCCTGCCCGACTACACCGACCTCAGCGTCAAGGTGGCGGTGGCGGGCGACCAGGCCACCGAGCAGGACCTGCGGCTGCTGGAGGCGGTGCGGCGGCTGCACGAGCAGAACCCGATGCTCGGCCTGCGCGGCGTCCGGCTCGGCCTGGTCATCCCCGGCCTGTTCGACATGCAGGTCCGCGCGATCGCGGAGGCGACCGCGGACCGGGTGAAGGCGGGCGGCGACCCCCACCCGGAGATCATGATCCCGCTGGTGGCGACCGTGCAGGAGCTGGAGATCACCCGCGAAGCGGCCGAGAAGGTGCTGGCCGACGTCCAGGCGGAGACCGGCACCGATCACCTGGACGTGCTGATCGGCACGATGATCGAGGTGCCGCGCGCCGCCGTCACCGCGGGCGACATCGCCCGGTCGGCCGACTTCTTCTCCTTCGGAACCAACGACCTGACCCAGATGACCTGGGCTTTCTCCCGCGACGACGTGGAGGGCGCGTTCTTCTCGCCGTACATCGCCAAGGGCATCTTCGGGGAGTCTCCGTTCGAGACCCTCGACACCGTCGGCGTCGGCCGCCTGATCAAGATCGCCGCGGCCGAGGGCCGGGCCACCAAGCCCGGGCTGAAGCTCGGCGTCTGCGGCGAGCACGGCGGCGACCCGGCCTCGGTCTGGTTCTTCCACGAGTCGGGTCTCGACTACGTGTCCTGCTCGCCGTTCCGGGTCCCGGTCGCCCGCCTGGAGGCGGGCCGCGCCGCGGTCGCCCCCGGCAGCAGCGACACCCGCTGACCGCTCCCGCCCGCACTACCGTCCCAGCCGCCTCAGCGCCGGCGCAACCGCAGCGCCGGCGGCGGTGAGCGGGCGCCCACCTTGCCCGCGGGCCGGCGGCCGGGAATGTCGGCCGCGTGGGTGACACTGGACAGGTGACGTACCGCCCGGAAGATGCCGAACGCTGGGTAGCGGAGCCGGCCAAGCGGCCCGGCCGCACCGAGTTCCAGCGCGACCGCGCGCGGGTGCTGCACAGCTCGGCGCTGCGCCGGCTGGCGGCCAAGACGCAGGTCGTGCGGGCCGGCTCGGGTGACTTCCCCCGCACCCGGCTCACCCACTCGCTGGAGTGCGCGCAGATCGGCCGTGAGCTCGGCGCGGCCCTCGGCTGCGACCCCGACCTAGTCGACGCTGCCTGCCTGGCCCACGACCTCGGCCACCCGCCGTTCGGTCACAACGGCGAATCCGCCCTGGCCGCCCTGGCGGATCCCGGCGGTCCGCTGGCCTGCGGCGGCTTCGAGGGCAACGCCCAGTCGCTGCGCCTGCTCACCCGTCTGGAGCCAAAAGTCCCGGGCGCCGGCCTCAACCTCACCCGCGCCACCCTGGACGCCGCCCTCAAGTACCCGTGGATCGCCCGGATCCCGCCAACCGCCCTCGCAGCCGGGCACGCCGGGCTGCACGCGCCGGTCAAGTACGGCGCCTACGAGTCCGACGCCGCCGTCTTCGCCTGGATCCGCACCGGCGTGCCCGGCCGCCGCCGCTGCCTCGAGGCTCAGGTCATGGACTGGGCCGACGACGTGGCCTACTCCGTGCACGACGTGGAGGACGGCCTGCAAGCGGGACTGGTCGCGCTGAAAAACCTGTCCGATCCGTCCGAACGGGCCGGTGTCGGCGCCGTCGCCCTCACCTACTACTGCCGCCCGGAGTGGGGCGTCACGGCGGCGGAACTCGAGTCGGTCTTCACCGAGTTCATCCGGCTGGACTGCTGGCGGTTCAGCTTCGACGGCGGTCCCGCCGCCCTGGCCGCGGCCAAGAACCTGACCAGTGAGCTTGTCGGCCGCCTGTGCCAGGCGGCCGAGGACGGCACCCGTGCCGCCTCGGGCCCCGCCCCGCTCAGCCGCTATGACGCCGACCTGGTGGTGCCGCGCCGCCAGCTGCTGGAGTGCGCGCTGCTCAAGGCGGTGGCCGCGCACTACGTGATGAGCCGCCCGCGCGCGATGGCGGAGCAGGCGCGCGAGCGCGACGTGATCACCGAGCTGGCCCTGGCCGTGGAGCGAGGCGCGCCCGCCACCCTCGACCCGGTCTTCCAGCCCGCCTGGGACGACGCCCCCAGCGAAGGCGAGCGCCGCCGCGTCATCATCGACCAGCTCGCGTCGCTCACCGACACCTCCGCCCTCGCCTGGCACCAGCGCCTGGCCTAACCCCTGCTCGCCGCCGCGCGCTCCGGACGCCTGCTCAGCTTGCGGTTGGGCTACGTTGGACGGGTAGCGCAAACGATCGGAGGCGGCAATGACGACGTACGTGATCGTGGGAGGCGGGCTGGCCGGCGCGAAGGCGGCCGAGACGCTCCGGACCGAGGGTTTCGACGGCGACGTGGTGCTCCTCGGCAGTGAGCCGGACCGCCCGTACGAGCGGCCGCCGCTCACCAAGGGCTACCTGCTCGGCAAGGACTCCCGGGACTCGGCCTTCGTCCATCCCGAAGCCTGGTACGCCGAGCACCAGGTGGACCTGCGCACCGGCGTCACCGTGGCGATGATCGACCCGGCCGCGCGGCTGGCGACGTTTGACGGCGGCACTGTCGGCTACGACAAGCTGCTGCTCGCGACCGGGTCGTCGGCCCGCCGCATCGACATCCCCGGTGCGGGCCTCGGCAGCATCCGCTACCTGCGGACCCTGCCGGAGTCGGACGCGCTGCGGGAGGCGTTCACCCCCGAAGCCCGCGTGGTGATCGTCGGCGCGGGCTGGATCGGCCTCGAGGCCGCCGCCGCGGCGCGCAACGCCGGCTCCGCCGTCACCGTCGTCGAGCCGCAGCCTGGAGCCCTGCACACGGTGCTGGGCCCGGAGCTCGGCGCCCGGTTCGCTGACCTGCACCGCGCCCACGGCGTGCAGTTCCGCTTCAACGAGTCGGCCGCCGAGTTCCTCGCCGCCGGTCCCGGGTCGGCCAGGGTCGGGTCGGTCGTCACCACGGCCGGCGCGGAACTGCCCGCCGACGTGGTCGTGGTCGGCATCGGCGCGGTCCCCAACGACGGGCTCGCCCGCTCGGCGGGCCTTGAGGTCGACAACGGCGTGGTCACCGACGCGGCGCTCCGCACGTCGGACCCGAATGTCTTCGCCGCCGGCGACGTGGCCAGCTCGTACCTGCCCCTGCTGGGACGCCATGTACGGGTGGAGCACTGGTCGAACGCGCTTAACGGCGGCAAGGCCGCGGGCACGTCGATGCTCGGCCAGCAGGTGGAGTACAACCGGGTGCCGTACTTCTTCAGCGACCAGTACGACCTGGGCATGGAGTACGCCGGACTGTCCGCTCCCGGCACCTACGACCAGGTCGTCTACCGCGGCGACGCCGACGCTCTGGAGTTCATCGCCTTCTGGCTGCGGGGCGGCCGCCTGGTGGCCGGCATGAACGTCAACGTCTGGGACGTCAACGACGAGCTTCAGGCCCTGATCCGCTCCGCCAGGCCCCTAGACCCGGCCCGCCTCTCTAACCCCGGCATCCCGCTAACCGACGTCTAATTCCGCGGTTCACCCGCCCCGGACCCTCAACTGAACCTCGGGCCGGAAATGGTTATCCCGCCACGCAAGGCAGCCAAGATCACGGATACTTTACTGCCCGAGGATACTTTTACCCGTCCCAGCGGGTAAGCAATTCCGTGATCATGAAAAGCTGACCATAAATGCCCCGCAGCCTCTTTGAGCGGGCCGGTCAGCAGTCAGGGGTTATCACCCGCGGGCAGGCGCTCGACTCCGGCCCGCCGCTCAAGGCGGTCTCATGACTCAGGTAGGCACCTCGCCCGGCGTACAAGACCGCCGCCGGACTCGGCCGGCTCACTGATGTCTCGTCGCGGGTCATTCATGTAACCATTCCGGCGGACCGGCGGGTAGTGCCGCCCGAAGGCGTCATAATCCACCGGTCAGCGCGGCAGGCGATGGTCTGGCGGCCGCCGCGGTTCCCGCCTTACAGCATTGCCGGCTCTTCACAGATGACGGTGTAGTTGGGTTCTGAAGCCCCCGGTCTCAAGCAGGCTCCTGGCGATGTAGTTGGTGAGGTTGCGGAAGCCGAGGGCGCTGCCGCGCAGGTGCTCGAGTCGGCCGCTGCACCCGCCGGCGGCACTGGTCCAGGGCGTCTCCGGCGAGCCGCACAACGTGGAACGGGTCCATTACTGCGACCGCCTCGGGAGCTCTTCGCTGGTGGCGGTCTTGAAGCCGGTGAACCCGTCCATTGCCACCACCTCCACGGCGTCGCGCCAGGCCTGGGGCCGCTCGGACAGCCAGGTCTTGAACGCCTGCTTGGACCGTCCCTCGACCATGTCCAGCAGGCGCGACGGGCCGGTCCCGTCCCGGATCGGCGTCAGGTCGATGATGACCGTCACGTACTTGTCGCCCTTCCTGGTGTGGCGCCAGACGTGCTCGTCGACGCCGAGGACGCGGACGCCGTCGAGCCGGGCCGGGTCGCTGAACAGCAGTCGCTTGCCCTCGGCCAGGACCGCGTCGTTGGCGGTGTTCCACGCGACCGCGAGGCCCTCGGCGACCCGGGCGACCGTCAGGTGCTGGCACACGATCGCCTGCAGCGCCCACCGCAGCGCGCGGCGGGTCAGCTTCGCCCGCGGCTCCGCGGCCTTGCTGAGGTCCTGACGCCAGACGTGCCCGGCATGCCAGGACCGCTTGACCCGGGCGGATCTGCTGTCCGGCGACCTGCAGCCCGAGCTCGTCCAGGCCGCAGAAGGTGGTCAGGTCCGGGCTGTCATAGGTAGCGTTCAGCAACGTCGAGGTCCTTCGGATGGTGGCGTGAGAACTCCCATCCTCGAAGGACCTCGACCCCGTTCACGGCAGCGACGCGCGCGCCCGCCTCCACCTCATCTGTAAAGAGCCCTATTTGCTTTCGATGCTGAAGGCGTCGGGGCTCTGGCTGATGTGGTTCCGCAGGGCCAGCCAGGCTCCCGTCTCGGCACCGAGGGCGTCGAGCAAGTAGGCAGAGACGGCGTTGGCGACGAGGACGACGCGGGTGGGGTCCTCGTCGGTGGTGTCGTGGGCGGCCTCGCCGGAGATTCCGCCGAAGAGGTGTTCACCCTCGGTGATCGTGAGCAGTTGCTTGGGAGCGGGGCTGAGATGGTAGGCGTCTGTAAACCACTCCGGGCCTCGGGTGGATATGGCCGACTGGTCCTTGCCGCCCGCGATGACCAGGGTGGGGGTGGTCATGGTGGAGAAGTCCGGGCGCGCAAAGGGCAGATACTTGATTGCGAAGGGGGTCAGAGCATCGCCGGCGCCGGTCGCCGCGATGAGCGCGCCGGCCTTGACGGCAGGGTGGGAGAAGACCTCTCCGGGGTTACCTTCGGCGTCTAGGACCCGGGCGCCGAGGAGGGTCCCGGCAGTCTGCGCGCCCCAGGAGTGCCCGACCACGGCGATTCGATCGTGGTCGACACGCTCGGCCAAGCCGGAGACGTGGGCGAAGACCTCGCCGAGACAATCAACGACGGCGTGCAGGTCGGCGATGCGCACCCGCCAGATGGTGGCGAAGCGGGGATCGTCAAAGCCGATGCCGTGGCGGCGGGAATCAAGGTGGGTCGGCTGAACCACTACGAACCCGGCAGCCGCCCAGCGGTCGACGAGAGGCTCGTAGCCGTCCATCGACCAGGCGTTGCCGTGCGAGAACACGATCACGGGCAGGTCACCGCCGTCCAAGGGGGCGGTGACCTTGACCTGCAGGTCGATCTCACGGTCGGTGGAGGGGACGAAGATGGGCTTGACGGAGATGACCTGACGGGCAACTGCAGGCGTGGCGGGGCCCGTCGCGGAGTGGATGTCCATGACACCCACTCTAGGAATCCGTTAGGTACCGCGAGGTACCCTTCGTTAGGTGAGTCTCACAGCACCTGACACCGCCAGTGCTGCAGCGGACCTGAAGGCGGGTACGGCCTTCCTTTCTGACTGCTCGGCACAGCTGGCGATCGAGATCATCGCCAGCAAGTGGTCGGTCGTCGTCCTGTTCGCTCTCATCGGCGGACCCAAGCGACATGGCGAGCTCGTAGCGCTCTCCGGGGGGATCTCGCGTAAGGTTTTGACCCAGACCCTTCGCCGCCTGCATGGCTACGGTCTGGTCGATCGGGAAGTGTTCGCCGAGGCGCCCCCGCGGGTCGAGTACAGGCTTACGGCGCTCGGGCAGACGCTCCAGGAGCCGATCGGGACGCTGACCGAGTGGGCACGCGCCCACGGCGAGGCCGTTGTCGACTTCCGACAGTCGACAGACACGATCGAGACCGAGAACGGCTGACAGGACCGATCGGGGCGCGGGGGATGAGGAGAAACACCGCCCTTGCTCTGACGCATCCTGACGCCACCAACCTCGCGACGTCGCAGCGGGACCTGTGCTGCAATCTCCGCACCCGCCACAGCGGTAGCGACGAACCCGGACCGCCAGGATCGTCGGCCGCCACCCCAGCGGAACATGCGCCAGACTCCGTACGACGGCGCCGACAGCTACACCCTCATCTGCGAAGAGCCGCATTGCCGAGCAGACGGTCATCGACCTGGTTCAGGGGGCCGCCGCCGGCACCCACTCGCCGCTCGAGTACCGGCATGACCGGGATGTGCAGCGCGCGCACGGCCTGCCTGAGCCGGCCCGGCAGGCTCGGTTCCGCCAGCCCGACGGCAGCAACGGCTATCGCGACCGCTGTTACCCGGAGTACGGCGGGCTGGTCATCGAGCTGGACGGCAAGCGGTTTCACCCCGAGGAGCGCCGCGGCCGGGACCGGACCCGCGACAACCAGGCCGCGGTGACCGGGTCGAGGCTCCGCTACGGCTGGGACGACGTCACCCGCCGGGCCTGCGAGACGGCTCGGCAGCAAGCCGGCGCGCTCCGCCACCGGGGCTGGGCCGGCGCACTCCGGGCGGCACCGCGGATAACCACGGTTCGCGGCCGTGCCTGTCCACCGATCGGATGACAGCTTCCGACCCGGCCGGCTGACCCGGCACCCGCACGCGGCCCGCGATGCTCAGGTACATGAGCAACGTCGTCAGCAAAACCGCCCCGGCCGCGGCCGGGCCAGCCCAGCGGGAGGGCCCGGTTGTCCTGGTCCGCGGCCTGCGCAAGGGATACGGGGACCACCAGGCGGTGGACGGGATCGACCTGGAGATCGCGAGGGGCGAGGTACTCGCCCTCCTCGGCCCGAACGGGGCGGGCAAGACCACCACGGTCGCCGTCCTCGCGGGCCAGCGAGGACGGGACGCGGGCACCGTCGAGGTCCTCGGCCGGGACCCGGCCCGGGGCGGGCGGGGCCGCGAAGGCCGGATATGGCGAGCGCGAACCGGCATCGTGGCGCAGTCCGCGGGCACCCTGCCGGAGCTCACCGTGACGGAACTGGTCCGCCACGTCGCCGCCTTCTACCCCCGTCCGCGTGACGTGGGCGAGGTCATCGGCCTGACCGGCCTGACCGCGAAGCAAGGGGCGCGAATCGGCACCCTCTCCGGCGGCCAGGCTCGCCGGCTCGACGTCGCGCTCGCCGTCGTGGGCAGGCCGGAGCTGCTGTTCCTGGACGAGCCGACCACCGGCTTCGACCCGGAGGCGCGGCGGCAGTTCTGGGACCTGATCCGCCAGCTGAGCCAGGACGGGACCACGATCCTGCTCACCACGCACTACCTGGACGAGGCGGAGGCGCTCGCGTCCCGGATCGCGGTCATCCAGGCCGGCCGGCTCGTCGCCCAGGGCACCCCGGCGGAGCTCGGCGGACGCGCGGGCCGTACCGCCACTGTCGGCTGGAACGGCGCCCGCGGACGGGAGACCCGGCCCACCAGCGCGCCCGCCCGCCTGGTAACGGAGCTGGCCGGTCAGTTCGGCGGCGAGGTGCCCGGCCTGACCGTGACCCGGCCCACCCTGGAGGACGTCTACCTGGAGCTGATCGGAGTGAGCGAGTGATGACGGAGATGACAGTGACGCCGGCGGCAGGTGCGGCCGGTCAGTTGCCCGCCGCCTGGCGCGCCACCGCGGCCCGGGGCGCCACCGAGCTGCGGGTCTTCTTCCGGGACGGTTCGACCGTCGGCTTCATCGTCGCGCTGCCCGCGATCCTGCTGGTCCTGCTGGCCACGATCTTCGGCCGCCAGCTGGCCGCGGCCGGCAGCGAGGTCACCGTCGGCCAGCTCTACACCGCCGGACTGCTGGCGGGCGGGATCGCCGCCACCAGCTTCCAGTACCTCGGCATCACGGTCGCGCTCGAGCGGGAGAGCGGTGCCCTGCGCCGCCTGGCCGCCACCCCGATGCCGCGGGTGGCCTACTTCACCGGAAAAGTCATCCAGATCCTGGTCTGCGCGCTGGCCGAGACCGCCCTGCTGCTGGCCGTCGGCGTGGCCTTTTACCACGTCAGCCTGCCCAGCCAGCCGGGTAAGTGGCTGACCTTCGCCTGGGTCTTCCTGCTCGGCACGGCCGCCTGCGCGATCACCGGGATCGCGGTGAGCAGCCTGGCCAAGCGGGCGTCCGGTATCGGACCGCTGGTCAGCATTGTGCTCACCGTGCTCGAGTTCATCTCCGGCGTGTTCGTGGTACCGCTGTCCAGCGTGCCGAAGCCGCTGCGGGACATCGCGGAGGTGTTCCCGCTGACCTGGCTGGCCCAGGGCCTGCGCTCGGTCTTCCTGCCCGACGCGGCGGCGCGCCTGGAGCCCGCGGGCAGCTGGCAGCACCCGCTGATCGCACTGGTCTTGCTGGCCTGGATCGCGGGAGGATTGGCGGTATGCGCGAGAACGTTCCGCTGGCAGCCCCGGAGCTGATCGCGGCCGGCCCGGGGGCTCCTCTTTCCCCCGGCACCGGTCTCGGAGAACCCGCGTGGGAGGCGTTCTACGCCCTCGTCTGGGTCGCCGGCACCCTCCTGGTCGAGGCGGCCTCGCTCACGACGGCGCCGCGCGTCGCCGCCAGCCTGGCGCTCGCCGCGATGATCCCCTGGTACTGGTTCCTCGCCCGTCCGGTGATGCGGATGGAGGAAAAGGGGACCTGGGAGCAGGCGGTGACCTCCTGGCGCGGCCCGGCCTACCTGACCGGGCTGATCGCGCTGTTCGCGGTTGCGCTGTACGCCAATCCCAACGCCTGGTTCCTCGCGTTCGCCTTCAGCCCGCAGTGCTTCCAGGTGGTCCCGGTCCGGCGCGCGATGGCGTTCGTCATCGGGCTCAACGTGGTCGCGGGCCTGATGCTCGTGCTGCCGCGTCCCTCGGTGGAGAGCGCCGCCACGGCGGCGGCCACGATCCTGTTCGCGGTCGGGTTCACCTGGGTCTTCAGCCGCTGGACGGTCCGGGTGATCGAGCAGAGCCATGAGCGGGCCGCCCTGCTGGCTCAGCTCGAGGCGGCCCAGGAGGAGCTGGCGGAGGTCAACCACGAGGCCGGCGCGCTAGCCGAGCGGCAGCGCCTGGCCGCGGAGATCCACGACACCCTGGCCCAGGGGTTCCTCAGCATCGTGACGCTCATCCAGGCCGCCCAGGTGACCCGGGTTGCCGCCGACCCGGCTAGCGAGCACCTGGAACTCGCGCTGGCCACCGCCCGGGAGAACCTGGCCGAGGCCCGTGCGCTGATCGCGGCGCTAGCCCCGGCCAGCCTGGACGACGGCGGTCTGCCCGGTGCGGTAGCCCGGGCGGCCGAGGTGGCCGGCCGGGCCGCGGGGATCGGGGTGACCTGCGCCTCCGAAGGAGCCGTGCGCCCGCTGCCCACCGTCACCGAGGTCGTGCTGCTCCGGGTGTGCCAGGAAGCGCTGGCCAACGTGCGCAGGCACGCCGCGGCGACCCGGGCCGAGGTCCGGCTGAGCTACACGGCCGCCACGGTTGAGCTCTCGGTGGCCGACGACGGCCGCGGCTTTGCTCTCGCGGGTCAGTCCGGGCCGCCGGGAGGCGGTTTCGGGCTGCGCGGCATGCGCGAGCGGCTCCGGCAGGCCGGCGGCACGCTCAGCGTCACCACCGCTCCCGGGGCCGGCACCACCGTACGGGCGGAGATCCCGGCATGACCGGGGAGAACGCGCCGGCGCGGAAGATCCGGGTGCTGCTCACCGACGATCATCCCGTCGTACGAGCCGGACTGCGCGGCATGCTCGCGGCCGAGCCGGACATCGAGGTGACCGCGGAGGCGGCCTCCGGGCCGGAGGCGGTGGCGGTCACCGCCAGGACTGAGATCGACGTCATCCTGATGGACCTGCGCATGCCGGGCGGCGACGGCGTGCGGGCGACCGAGGAGATCACCGCCCGGGCGGAAACGGCACCGGGCCGGCGCCCGCGCGTGGTCGTGCTGACCACCTATGACGCCGACGCCGACATCCTGCGCGCGGTCGAGGCGGGCGCGGTCGGCTACCTGCTCAAGGACGCTGCCGGGCACGAGCTGGCGGACGCGGTCCGGGCCGCCCACCGCGGCGAGACGGTGCTGGCCCCGGCGGTGGCGGGCCGCCTGGTCACCAGCCTGCGGCGCAAGCCGGAGCCGCCGCCGCAGCTGTCCGCCCGGGAGATCGAGGTCCTGGTCCAGGCCGCGCGCGGCCTGACCAACACCGAGATCGGCCGGGAGCTGTTCATCAGCGAGGCGACGGTCAAAACCCACCTGCTGCGCGCCTGCGGCAAGCTCGGGGTATCCGGCCGCACCGCCGCGGTCGCCGCCGCCGGCGAGCGCGGCCTCCTCAAGCCGCGCTAACCCGCGCGCCGAAGCGCGTTCCGGACCCGCCGCCGGCACCGGCATGCGGGCAGGAACCGCGCACCCCGGGCAAGCTCATTAGACTCGCAGTCATGCCCGGTCGTATTCGTCAGGAAGACATCGCCGCCGTTCGCGAGCGTTCACCCATCGCAGACGTGGTCGGCGAGTACCTTCAGCTGCGCCCGGCGGGCGGCGGTCACCTGAAGGGGCTGTGCCCCTTCCACGACGAGCGCACGCCCTCGTTCAACGTCACGCCGGGCAAGGAGCTGTACCACTGCTTCTCCTGCGGTGAGGGCGGCGACGTCATCAAGTTCGTCATGCAGGTGGAGCAGCTGCTGTTCAGTGAGGCGGTCGAACGGCTGGCCGCCCGCGCGAACATCGACCTGCGCTACGAGGCGGGCGGCTACGTCCCGGGGCAGGAGACCGGCCACCGGCGCAGGCTGGTCGAGGCGCACCGGCAGGCGGAGGAGTTCTACGCCGAACGGGCGCACGCCGACTCGGGCCGCATCGCCCGCGCCTTCCTGACCGAGCGCGGCTTCTCGATGGACGACGCGGACAAGTTCGGCGTCGGCTACTCCCCGGCGGCCTGGGACGAGCTGACGAAGCACCTGCGCGCCCGCGGCTTCACCGAAGACGAGCTGCTCAAGTCCGGCCTGACCCGCCGGACGAGCCGGGGCGGCATGATCGACATGTTCCGCGGCCGGCTGATGTGGCCGATCCGGGACCTGTCGGGGGAGACGATCGCCTTCGGCGCGCGCAAGCTCAACCCGGAGGACGACCCGAAGTACCTCAACACGCCGGAGACCCAGATCTTCAAGAAGGGTCA